>JBLIEH010000034.1:0-10615 GCA_047632875.1 Psychromonas sp.
CCTATAGGTAATGCACTTTCTATCGGCTGTTGTTTGGCCAGAATATCCCAAGGATCATCGCCCGTAAACAGCGCAGCTGCCGCAATAAATTTACAACCGTCAGCCACAGAACCGCCACCGACAGCCAGTATATAATCTATATTATGCTCTTTAATCACAACCTGCGCTTTCATTAAAGTATCGTACTTTGGATTAGGCTCAATACCAGAAAATTCAAACCAAGTATGATCTTTTAACGCATTGACCACCTGATCATAAACGCCATTATTTTTTATAGAACCACCACCATAAACCACTAATACTTTGGCATCCTTTGGGATCTCCGTAGAGAGTGTTGCGATTTGACCTTCACCAAAATGAATGCGCGTCTGATTTTCAAAACTAAAATTTAACATATTTTTCCTACTGTTATCGACAATGTAAGGATTAGATACCCGTTACCATTCAAGATGCATTTTGATTGGTAACGGAGATAACAACTTAATTAAGTTGCTATTAATTTAACTTTCTATTATTTAAGCTGCTTTTGTGTCGCCAGCTTCTTGATCAATTTTTCTGCAACCAACTCTGAACTGGCGGGGTTTTGCCCCGAAATAATCAGCCCATCCTGTACCGCAAAAGCTGCCCAGTCGGCACCTTTTTGATATTCTGCACCACGTTTAACGAGTTCATCTTCCAATAAAAAAGGCACAATCTCAGTCAACTGTACGGCTTCTTCTTCGCTATTGGTAAAGCCTGAAACCACTTTATCTTTAACCATAAACTGGCCGCCGCTGGTTTTAACATTGAGCAACGCTGCAGTGGCATGACATACGGTCGCAACAGGTTTGCTAGCGGCTAAAAATGCTTCAATCAGGCTGATAGAATCACTATTTTCGGTTAAGTCCCATAATGGACCATGACCGCCAGGGTAGAAAACGGCGTCATAATCCGCCGCATTAATAGTTGCTAACACTTTGCTGTTCTTTAACTGCAACTGTGCGTCGCTATCTTTCTCAAAACGTCTGGTTGAGTCACTTTGAAAATCTTCGACATCACTTTTTGGATCCATGGGTGGCTGTCCACCGGCTGGTGAAGCTAAAGTAATTGCGGCCCCTGCATCTTTAAAAAGATAATAAGGTGCGGCAAACTCTTCTATCCAAAATCCAGTTTTTTCGCCCGTATTACCCAATTCATCGTGTGAAGTTAATACCATTAATATTTTCTTAGTATTCATATTTTGACTCCTTTATGTAACCTGAAATAGATTTTATGTAATTAGTTGACTTAAACAGTCTATTCCTCTGCTACAACTTTAACAATGCAGACATAACTGACATCATTGTTACAATAATTGATACAATAGACCAATATTTAGCAATAGAGAGAAATAATGGATATTTCATTTGAGCAACTCAAAAGTATGATTGTATTTGCCCAGGTAGTAGAGCAAGGCAGCTTAAGTGCCGCAGCCAAGCATATCGGTTTATCGCGTGCCGTGGTGAGTTATCACATTAAAAAGCTCGAAACCCATTTAGCCATTAAACTGCTTAATCGCTCCACGCGATCAATCGCTTTAACGGAAGCAGGCTCGCAGTATTATCAACGCTGCCGGGTTATTGCAGAGCAGGCTTCGGCTGCCCACCAGCAGATTGAAAATTTAAAAAATGAACCTGAAGGTCTATTAAAAATAACCTGTCCGGTGAATCTTGGTCTGCAAATTATTGTCCCGGCATTAAATGCCTTTCGTCAGCTTTACCCTAAAATAGATTTGGATCTGAAACTCACCGATGAAGTGGTTAATATTATTAAAGAGGGAATCGATCTCGCCATTCGCGGCGCTCCCTTACCGGATTCCGGTCTGCAGGCCAGTAAACTTTCCAGTCTAAGCACCTGTTTATGCGGCGCGCCCGCTTATTTTAAGCAGCGCGGTTATCCAACTACCCCAGCCCAATTAACTGAACATGAGTGGGTTATTTACAAACTCACCTCCAGTACGATCGAGTTGAGCAAAGGTAATAGGTCATTCAGTATTAAAGTCAGAGGCGGAATCAGTACTAATAATGCGGCAGCACGCACCGCATTTGTTGAAGGCGGACACGGGTTAGGGCGTATTCCAAGCTATGATGCCTGGCCGAAAATACAGGCAGGTACCTTGGAATCGGTGCTTGATGAATACCAACTTAATGATATTGATATTTATGGCGTATTTCCACCAGGGGCGGCGGAGTCTAAAAAACTGCGCTTATTAATTGATTATTTAAAAACCTTTTTCGGTCGTTACAAAGATCTTGCTCAGGGAGTTAAAATATAAAGGATGAGTTATGGCAAAAAATAACAAAGCTTAATCTTGCGCAGTTATTTAAGCAACCCAGGGTGAATGCCAGCATCCTGGCAATTAATTTAAACTGTCACAGCTTATCAATATTAGATTATTACATGCTTTACTTTATTATATTACCACTCAGGATAATGGTCAAAAAAAGACCATATTAGAGTCGCCAGATAATCTCAACATTAAAAATCCAGTATGCTCATATCAACTTATAAGGCGCACAGATAACTCAATCGAGTGGTAATTCAGTCTTTTTGACTACCTCTCTCAATACAAAACTTGAATGTACACCCGTCACACCTTCGAGCTTGGTTAATTGCCCGAGTAAAAACTTTTCATAATGCTGCATATCGCGCACTACTACTTTTAACAAAAAATCAGCAGACTGCCCGGTTACAATTAAACACTCCAGTACCTCAGGTAGTGTGACAATCGCACGTTCAAAGTTATCAAAACGGTCCGGTGTATGGCGATCCATTGAGATACCAATCATAGCAATCAAGTTTAAACCCAGTACAGAGGGTTTCAATAATGTGACATGTTTATCAATGATTCCCGACTCCTCCAGACGTTTCACACGACGTGAACAGGGTGTTGGTGATAAGCCAACACGATCGGCTAATTCCAGGTTACTAATACGCGCATTCCTCTGCATCAGCCTAAGAATGTTCTTATCAATACGGTCTAACTTAATGACTTCCTGCATACTATCTCACCTCTTTAGCGTTTTTATCTAATAACAATACATTAATTAGTTATTTATTGCACAAAAAGCAAAAAATAAGAGTTACTTTGCAACCACTCGCTACACGATTCACTCTATAGTGAGTACATGGACAGCAAGCGACGTTTCTTACCGGAAACAGGCGGTTATACCCTTACCAAGGTGCACCAACTTGCTCTAAAATTAGTACATGGATAGCGAGCGAAGTTTCTTACCGGAAACGGACGGTAATACCCTTACAAAGGTGCACCAACTCGCAAATTCATCTCTCCACTGCCAATGATTACAAGGAAATGACTCGTGTCTAATATCAACTCTAGTTTTAACCATAAAAAATATCGCGCCTATGAATCCATCCCAAAAACCGATAGACGCTGGCCAGAGCAAAGTATCAAAACAGCACCTCTGTGGTGTAGTGTTGATTTACGCGATGGTAATCAAGCGCTGATTGAACCGATGAGCCCAAGCCAGAAGCTTGATATGTTTAAACTGTTAGTTGATGTCGGCTTTAAAGAGATTGAAGTCGGTTTCCCCGCGGCATCGGCACCTGATTTTGATTTTGTCCGTCAGTTAATTGAACAGGATTTAATTCCAGACGACGTCACTATCCAAGTATTGACCCAGGCACGCGAGCCTTTAATAGCACGCAGCTTTGCTGCTTTAAAAGGCGCAAAAAAAGCCATCGTGCATTTATATAACTCAACCTCAACGGTGCAGCGAGAACAGGTATTTAAAAAATCGCGCGATGAAATTAAAACCCTTGCCATACAAGGTGCGCGATGGATGCAGGATTTTGCGGCCGCTCAATCCGAGACAAAGTGGTCGTTTCAATACTCGCCCGAGAGTTTTACCGGCACCGAAAGAGATTATGCCTTAGAGGTCTGTGATGCTGTTATTAATGTTTGGCAGCCGACGCCTGAAAACAAGGTGATTATTAATTTACCCTCGACCGTTGAGGCATCAACACCTAACGTCTACGCAGATCAAATTGAATGGATCTGTGACAATATCAGCCACCGCCAATCAGTCAGCATCAGCTTACATACTCACAATGACCGCGGTTGCGGCGTGGCGGCTGCTGAGCTCGGCGTACTGGCGGGTGCTGATCGTATCGAAGGCACATTACTTGGCAACGGCGAACGCACGGGTAATATGGATATCGTCACTATGGCAATGAATATCTATAGTCAGGGCATTGATCCAAAACTCGACTTTTCCGATATGGACCGTATTATTGCAACCGTGGAGCGCTGCACACAATTAGCCGTGCACCCTCGTCATCCCTACGCCGGTGAATTAGTTTTTGCCGCTTTTTCGGGGAGCCATCAGGATGCGATTAACAAATGTATGGCGATTGATGCAGCGCAGCGAATAGAGGAACCCGAAACACAATGGCAAGTGGCTTATCTGCCGATTGATCCGCGCGATTTAGGCCGAACTTATCAGCAGGTTATTCGCATTAATAGCCAGTCAGGAAAAGGCGGAGTCGCCTATATATTGGAGCAGGACTACGGTCTTCAAATGCCGCGCTGGATGCAGGTTGACTTTAGTGTGCATGTACAAGAGCATGCCGAACGCAGTGAAAGTGAAGTTTCATCGACTATTATTCACGATATTTTTTACACGACTTATCTAGCAGTACAGAAAAACGCAACTGTCGACAACTATCAGCTTAACCGTCAAGGTAATATCGATAGTTTAAAGGCGCAGATACTCACCAATCACGGTTTAGTAACAATTATTGGTCAAGGTAAGGGTGTACTGGACGCCTTTGTTAAAGGGTTAAGTGCATCAATCGGAAGTAATATTGTCTTAATTGACTATAACGAGCATGCACTGCCGAGTAAAAAAGAGGCTAAAAATGAACAGGCCGAAGCGATGGCTTATGTGCAACTGAGCATTCAAGGTGGACGTTACTGCGCAGCAGCCAAGTGCGACGATATAGTCACAGCCTCTTTGCAGGCAGTACTTAATGCTGTTAGTCGCAGTGGGGCTGGCATAGGCCAGTGCAGCGATTTGAAATTAGCCGCAGTATAATAGCCATTCACAGCACTCTCTCATGGGTTAAAACCTGCGGGTTCCGCACAAAAATAAAGCCTTAAACTTAACTGTTTAAGGCTTTATTAATAAGCTCTCAGTATGGGTTTATTTCACCCCTTCATTGTCAGCATTTTATTCTACTAACACGGTTATTTTTTGCGACATTAATGGTTGATCATGGGGAACGTGCATATAATTACCCAGCAAAAGCTGTAAAGTATGCTTTCCCGGGCTTAAGGTCACTTTCGTTTCGGTTTGACCACCGCCAAAATGGATGATTTTATCGGTCGCTTGCAGCGGTTTAGCCATATCAGGTAACACGCTTGTATCAATTAATAAATGATGATGACCGGTGTTCTCACGATCAATACCGCTTGGCGCAATACCCATTCCATGCAAACCAAACTTAACCGTAAAAGTCTGTGCCACAGTGCTGCCGTCGATCGGGCTAATGATATAGACTCCTGGCCCCTCTGGTGCTTTAAAGTCCGACTCTTGCTGCAAAGCAAAAACAGCAAAGCTGGCCATAAACAATATAATACCTATTGATTTTCTTAACATTTTGAGTCCTCCATTAATGAGTGTTTTCACCCTGCCATTCTTATTGTAGACCTCGATGAGGATATATCCATTTTATCTCTGAGAGCCTATCACTAGTAGCTGATGATTGCTTGTTTTAGATTGCTCTCGATAACAGAACAGCGGCTAGATTAATCAACCGATGCCATATCCCCTCTGTCTTCAAGCCAGACTTTACGATCTCCCGCTCGTTTTTTCGCAAGTAACATATCCATCATTTCTAACATTCCCTCAGAGCCCTCCGAAGTCAGCTGAACTAAACGGCGAGTATTAGGATCCATGGTCGTTTCACGTAACTGCAACGGATTCATTTCACCCAAACCTTTAAAACGCTGAACATTGACTTTGCCGCGTTTTTTCTCCGCTTCGATACGGTCCAGAACCCCCTCTTTTTCTGCCTCATCCAGGGCATAATAAATCTCTTTACCTATGTCGATTCGGTATAACGGAGGCATAGCGACAAACAGGTGTCCTGCATCAACGACGGGTCGAAAGTGACGCACAAACAGAGCGCAGATAAGCGTCGCGATGTGCAAACCATCGGAGTCGGCATCGGCAAGAATACAGATTTTTCCATAACGTAAACCGGATAAATCCGAGGAAGCAGGATCAATCCCTATTGCCACGGATATATTATGGATCTCTTCGGAATTTAAAATAATATCAGAGTCATCTTCCCAGGTATTTTTAATTTTTCCCCGTAACGGCATTATCGCCTGAAACTCGCGATCCCGCGCTTGTTTTGCAGAGCCACCGGCCGAATCACCTTCGACTAAAAAAATCTCCCCGCGCATCGGTTCCTGGGTTGAGCAATCTGTCAATTTACCCGGAAGGGCCGGACCTTGAGTGATCTTTTTACGGGCAATCTTTTTACTTTTACGGGTACGGGTTTGGGCATTATTAATGCAAAAATCCGCCAGTAACTCTGCCTCATTAACATGCGCATTGAGCCATAAACTAAAGGCATCCTTTACCACACCGGAAACAAAAGCAGCGCACTGCCTTGATGAGAGTCGTTCTTTTATTTGTCCGGCAAACTGTGGATCTTTGATTTTAACCGAAAGGATATAGGCACATCTGTCCCAAATATCTTCCGGGCTTAGTTTTAAACCGCGCGGTAAGAGGCTGCGAATATCACAGAACTCACGCATTGCATCCAGCAGCCCCTGTCTAAAACCATTAACGTGTGTGCCGCCCTGCACTGTGGGTATTAAATTTACATAACTTTCTGAAATTGAAGGCCCGCCATCGGGTAACCACACGACCGACCAATTCACTGTTTCACTTTTAGCTGAAAAATTGCCGGTAAAGGGCTGCGGAGGTAATAACTCATTGTCTGCAACGGCTTCCAACAGGTAATCATTTAAACCATCCTGATAGCACCACTGATAGTCATTTTTATTTACTTTGTCTTTAAATTTGATGGTCAGACCCGCACATAACACCGCTTTGGCTTTTAACAGGTGTAGTAAACGGGACACTGAAAAGCGCGCACTGTCAAAGTAAGCGGGATCGGGATGAAAATGCACTGTGGTGCCGGTATTACGTTTTCCACAAGCCCCGGTTACGTGTAACTCCTCAACCTTTTCACCATTTTCAAAGGCAATTTCATAAACTTGACCATCACGACGAATACTCACATCAACACGTTTTGACAATGCATTCACGACGGAGATCCCTACACCGTGAAGACCGCCGGATATTTCGTAATTTTTACCGGAAAATTTACCCCCTGCGTGTAATTTACAGAAAATAAGCTCAACACCTGAAATACGCTCCTCAGGGTGAATATCAACGGGCATACCACGTCCATCATCAATCACTTCTAATGATTGATCCTGGTGTAAAATCACCTGGATAGTCGCCGCATGCCCAGCTAACGCCTCATCCACACTGTTATCTATAACTTCCTGACCAAGGTGATTCGGACGTGATGTGTCGGTGTACATTCCCGGACGGTGGCGAACGGGATCAAGACCGTTTAAGACCTCAATAGAGTCTGAATTGTATTGGTCGCTCATGCTTGTACCTATATTGAAAAATTGGGAGTTATTTTAAAAGTTAATAACTAAAATAAAAACTGAATTGCATTGGTCACTCATGCTTGTACCTATAGTTAGTGAAAAATCGGGGAGGAATTATTTTAACCAATTAATCACTAAAATAAAATCTGCATTGTATCGGTCACTCATGCTTGTACCTATATTGAAAAAACGAGAGGAGTTATTTGAAAAAATGAATAGCTAAAATAAAAATTGAATGAGATCAGGTATGAAGCGTTCAAAACCAATAAAACTATGATCGCCGCCATCTTCACAACTTAGTTTACAGCGTTGGAATTTCTCAAAAGCTTCCCGGTAATTTAAAACTTCATCTTTTTTTTGTAATAAAACCCAACATTTTTGCGGCTCACTCAGTGCTTTTATCGCTAGTATTTTTAACTGCTGCAGATAGTTTTCATCTATCTGATAACATATTTGCGTATAAGGGTGAGTTTGCACTCCCTCGTATTGCTGCAGTAAACGATAGGGAAAAACAGCAGGATTGATTAACACGGCTTTAACTCCATACTGCTCACTCGCTTTTGCCGCTAAATAGCCGCCCAATGAGCTGCCCATAACAGCAATTTCTGCATCCTTATTTTGCTCAAAAACAGACTCAACCAGCGCCCACATCTGCGACGGCAGACAGGGGAGCTGTGGACAGACAAAGCTTATTTCAGGGAAATTTTCCGCTAAATAAGAGGACATTTGCTGCGCTTTTAAGGATCCGGGAGAACTATGAAAACCATGTAAGGATAATAAAATTTTCTGCATTAATAACCTGTTGCATCTTTATCCGGGGTAAATACTCCATGCGCTATACGCTCAACTTTGGTGATAATAGTACCATTTTTATTTAACGCTAAATAGCGGTAACCGGGCGCACTATCATCAACATCAAAATCCTCGGAATTGGGCTTGAACTGTAAGCAGGTGGATGGGCTGGTTAAGAAGCGCACCTGATTAAATGCGATATCGTCCGCCTGATGAACATGTCCGGATAACACGGCACGAACATTGGAATGCTGTTTTATGAGTTCTAAGAACTGATCGTTATTTTTTAAGATATGTTGATCTAACCATGCGGATTTAACGGGTAAAACATGATGGTGCACACAAATCAAGGTATGTTTATTGTGATGTTCGCTCAAAGCTTGCTGTAAAAAATTCAGTTGCTGATCACTTAAAAAACCATGAGGTACACCTTCAAGCTGTGAATCCAGTAAAATTATTTGCCAAAAATCACTAATAATTTGTTTAGTCTGTGCTAACCCCTCCTGCAAAAGACTGGGCAGCATCACCGATTGCATATCATGATTGCCGGGCAACCAGTAACAGGGTAAATTCAAGGTTTTTATCTGCTTGGTAAAATCAAGGTAAGATTGCTGAGAATGATCTTGAGACAGATCTCCCGTTGATAACACAGCTTGGCACTTGGATGAGTAACGAGACGCATGTTTAATCACAGCCTCATAACTTTCAGCAGGTTTAATACCCAGCAGGTCTTTGTTCCGGTCGGAAAAAAGATGGGTATCTGTGATTTGCAGAAGTTGTAAACAACCCTGCTGGTCTGATTTTAATTTTGCGACTTGTGTGCTCATAACTTTCATTTGTAGATTAATGGATATTGCAATATGTTCATAATTTGATCCAGAGTTAATGATTGCAATATTTCTTAATGCACATGATTTGAGCTTAATATAATTGCCATTCTAACTAAGTGAATGATTTTACCATTTACTGACTTAGCTTTTTTAAAAAAATGCTCAAAAATCGAGCTAATGCGTTATTGACTTGTAAATTTGGGATCTATATACCGGGATCATGACTGATAAATAATCCAAATCTTTTTATTTAACCATTTTTATGCGTTAAATTGTTAAATTTTCTTTATTTAATTCAAGCCATTGTAATGCAATGATGGTCGCCGCATTATATATTTTTCCCTCTTTTACCCATTGATAGGCTGTTTCTCTTGGCACAACGTGCGCGCGAATATCTTCTCCTTCATGTGCGAGTCCATATAATCCCCCCACCTCACTGCTATCTACATTGGCGATAAAGAGATCGATCTGTTCCGTTGTGCCACCCGGACTGACTAAATAATTGAGCATAAACTGGCATGAGGTGACGGTTAACCCTGCTTCTTCAAAGGCTTCACGTTTAGCGACTTGTTCAGCCACTTCATCCTGCTCAATGATTCCGGCAACTAATTCGAATAACCACGGGGATTTTTCGCCTGCCATTGCACCAAAACGGAACTGCTCTATTAATACCACGGTATCGTTTTTGACATCATAGGGTAATAATACGGCGGCATGACCACGTTCAAAAAACTCAAGTTTTATCTCTGGGCTCCAACCACCTGCAAATAATTTATGCTTTAAGGTGTATAGATTACATTCAAAAAAACCTTTATATAAAGATTTTTTCGATAATACTTGCACATCATCTTGATTATAAAATACACTTCCACCTGAATGAACGTTCATTTTTTTATTCCTTAGAAAAACACCTAACCTGAATGTTTTATATTACACTTAATTTGTCACTAAATTAGCATAAAGTTTCCACAGCCCGCACACTTATAGGATTGATTAATATGGCTATAAAACAATTTTCCATCGCAGCATTATTTGCCCTGAGCAGTTACAGTTACTCGGTTTCCGCTGATACGTTATTACAAGTATACCAAACCGCCAAAATCAAAGATCCTATTATCCTCAAAAGCAAAGCACAGTATGACGTATTTAAAGAACAAGTAACTGAATCAAAGGCTTCATTATTACCTCAAATTGGTTTTGGTTTAGAAGCTAATAGAGTGCAATCCAGTAATGATTCTCTGACTAATACTAATTACGGAGCAGGTCTTTCTCTGACTCAATCAATTTATAATGGTTCATATTGGCAACAAGC
>JBLIEH010000035.1:0-10530 GCA_047632875.1 Psychromonas sp.
GTTCATGACTGTAAAAAACATAAACACGTTAGTCGATAAGGTATCAGAGAAATTTCTTTCGCCAGATGGCGATAAATATAATCAATCCGAAAAAGTAGATCAAATGGAAAATTTATCAAATAGTGTTTCAGGGAAGTTTGTTGCCATTGATGGCGATAGATATTACCAAATAAAAAACGCCGATCAGATGGCACCCTTTTTTATCAGCGTTGTATCAGCCAGTGATCACTGGTTGTTTATTTCATCTACCGGTGCTCTATCTGCGGGTCGAGTCCGCCCTGAAAATGCGTTATTTCCATACAAGTCGGTTGATTACATCCACGAGAGCGCAGAAAACACCGGCAGTAAAACCATTGTTAAAGTGCAGACAAAAAGCGGTTGCAGGCAATGGGAGCCCTTTAATCTGCAACACAACAGCCTTTATGAGATACAGCGTAATCTTTATAAAAACGTTGCGGGTGACAAGATTATTTTTGAAGAGATAAACCTTGATTTAGGGCTTACCTTTAAATATCAATGGGCGACCAGTGACCAGTTTGGTTTTGTTAGAAGCTCAACAGTAATAAATAATGCTCAGAAAGCGGTCGTATTTGAATTGCTTGATGGTATTCAAAATATTTTACCACCGAACGCGCCGCTTTCTCTTATGCAGACTAGCAGTGCATTAATTGATGCTTATAAGTGGAATGAATTACTGCCTGAATCCACACTGGCCACTTATAGTTTGTATGCAAAATTAAGCGATCGGGCTGAGCCTGCTGAGTCACTGCTTGCCACATCGGTGTTTAGTATCATTGATGATTGTCAGTCTGTTTTACTGTCAAGTCGGCAATTAGGCGCTTTCCGTCATGGACGAAAAATTAACAATGAAGAATTGTGTCGTGGTCAGAGAGGGGCATATTTTATTCATAAAAACTGTCAACTCAGTGCCGGTCAACAAGATAGCTGGCAGATTGTGGCTAATATCGATCAATCTCATGTTGATATTGCTGCGCTAAAGCAAAATATTAAGGTCGGTGATCTTATTAAAACTGATGTAACGCAGTCAGTTGAAGCTAATCATCAGGATCTTATTATGTTGATGGCGGGCAGCGATGCTTATCAGAAAACAGCCGAAGAGGAGACAACTGTCCACCATTACGCCAATGTGTTATTTAATAATATGCGCGGCGGTGTTGTCGTTGATCAATACTGGGTAGAAAAGTCAGATTTTGTTAAAACGCTGAGCAGTGCCAATAAAGTTGTCGCAGCGAATAACGTTGATTTTTTTGCAACGCTGCCTGAACGTATCGGTTATCAAGTCTTGCTTGCATCGGCTGCAGAACAAAATGACCCTCAGCTTTTACGTCTTTGCCATGAATACCTGCCCTTAACTTTTGGACGTCGTCATGGTGATCCGAGCCGTCCATGGAACCATTTTGAAATTAAGTTAAAAGATACGAATGGTGACAGATTATTATCTTATCAAGGTAACTGGCGTGATATTTTCCAAAACTGGGAGGCATTGGGTCTCAGTTATCCTAACTTTATTAAGTCATTTATCTCAAAATTTGTTAACGCCTCGACCATTGATGGTTACAATCCTTACCGTATTACTAAGGCGGGGGTTGATTGGGAACAGCTGGAAGAAGATGATGCTTGGGGTAATATCGGTTACTGGGGGGATCACCAGATTATTTATCTGCTTAAGTTTTTGGAATTATCAAAGAAATTCCAACCACAAGAGCTTACCGATCTCTTGAATACTGAAATTTTCAGCTATGCCAATGTTCCCTATGAAATTGAAGGCGTTGATAAATTGTTCGCCGATCCTAAAAATACCGTGATCTTCAATAATAAAAAACAAGCTGTTATCGAAGCTAAAATCAAGCAACTGGGCAGTGACGGACGCCTGTTATTGAATGCTGATGATAGTGTCTACCTGGTTAATTTAACGGAAAAACTGCTGGTACCTTTGCTGGCTAAACTGGGCAACCTGGTTGTTGACGGTGGTATCTGGTTAAATACACAGCGTCCTGAATGGAATGATGCCAATAATGCCATCGTGGGCACAGGTCTTTCTATGGTGACCTTGTACTACATGCGTCGTTATATTGCCTTTTTACAAACGTTACTGAGCGATCATAGCGGTACTGTTGAGCTTTCTGCAGAGCTTGCAAAATGGGTTAGCAGTACAGGCGAAATTCTACAGCAAGCGGCGGTCTTGATTGATGATAATAAAATTAACAGTGCAGCACGTAACGATCTGCTGAGAAAACTTGCCGGTGCTGCAGGTGACTATCGCGCTGCCGTTTATAAAAATGGTTTCTCTGCTAAAACTGCGCTTGACTGTTCGGTTATCAATAAGATGTTAAAGGTTAGCCTGCAGGTGATTGATGAAAGTATTCAGACTAATCTACGTCACGATGGCTTGTATAACGCCTACAACATCATTAATTATACGTCTGAGAGTGTTAATATTGATCTGCTTTATCCGATGCTTGAAGGTCAGGTAGCGGTTTTATCCTCGGGAGTGCTGACAGCGGAGCAAGCTGTTACTTTAATAGATCATTTGTATGCGAGTGATATGTTCCGCGCGGATCAGCAAACTTTCATGCTCTATCCGGATCGTAATTTATCGCGCTTTGCCGCTAAAAACTGTATTGATCTTACGCGTGTCAATGACAACCCGCTGCTCAAATTAATGGCAGGAAACGGCGATCGGCGTTTGATTGAAGCCGATGTTGAAGGTGTTTATCATTTTAATGCTAAATTTGAAAATGCGACCTTCCTGAAAAATGCGCTGCAGGAAGTTAAAGCTGATTACCCGGGTATTGAGAGTACCACCCGAGCGGACATCTTTGAATGCTATGAAGAGGTCTTCAATCATCAGGCATTTACAGGGCGCTCAGGCACCATGTTTGGCTATGAAGGTTTGGGCAGTATCTACTGGCACATGGTCTCTAAGTTATTGCTTGCTGTTCAGGAAAACTATTTTGCGGCATGGAAACAAGATTCAGCGTCTCAGGCAACGCAAAAATTAGCTGAATACTACTATCAAGTGCGTTCAGGGATAGGTTTTAATAAAACGCCTGATGTTTATGGTGCTTTCCCGACCGACCCGTATTCGCATACACCTAAACAAGCCGGTGCTCAACAGCCGGGCATGACCGGGCAGGTAAAAGAAGAGATCCTGACGCGGTTTGGTGAATTGGGTCTGATTGTTGAAGCGGGGCAAATCCATTTCCAACCATCTCTGCTTAAAGAAACTGAGTTTTTGGTAACCAATGACGAATTTGAGTTCATTAATCTGAATGGTGAATATGAAACAATCTCATTAACACCCAATACATTAGCATTCACATATTGCCAAGTTCCTTTTGTATATGAGATTTTTAAAACAGGGGAAGCCAAGGTGGTGGTAACAAATGAAAATGGTGAAAAGCAGCTGTTAAATACGTTAGCGCTGAATACGCAGCTGAGCCGTCAAATTTTTGCCCGTAGTGGTGCTATTAAGCAGGTTAGCGTTTCTATCCCGGCAACTCTGTTATTGAAAAATAAGGAATAATTGTGAATAGTCACCTATTAGAGGTGTCTGAATATAATGCGGCGGGCTATGCGCCCGTCGTTGATTTTCAGGCTTGGCGGGTAGCGATGCTCAATTACATTGATGAGCTAGAGCCGGATAAGATTGATAACTTTCAGTGTCATAACGAAACAGATGAGGTTTTTATCTTGTTGTCAGGGAAATGCATTTTATTTTGTGCTGAACCGGATGAGAAAAATAATATTATTGACATAATCAGTTGGGATATGGAAATCAACAAAACCTACAATATTAAGCGCGGTGTTTACCATACCCATACGTTGAGTGAAGATGCGAAGGTTTTGATTGTGGAAAATAGTGATACCGGTGATAACAATTCGCCGAAGATTATGATTGACGACAGTGTTCGTCACAGACTGATAAAGATAACGTCGGAATTATGGTCATAAATTATTAAAGGCAGTTTATCTGCCTTTTTTAATTAATTTTTTACACATTGAATTTTTAGCTAAAGAAAATTCTTCTAACGAGTTGGTCATTTACCTATGCAAACTGAAAGAATTAGTCTCGCCCAGAAAAACCTTGTGCCTGTCAGCCGTCAAGCTGCCGGCGAAGGTATAGTACTGCTGGAAAATGAAAATGCGACACTGCCTCTGAATAAGGGAGAGAAAGTTTCTCTTTTTGGTCGCTGTCAAATAGATACTTATCGCAGTGGTACCGGCTCGGGTGGCGCTGTTAATGTGCCCTATGCAATCAACGCATTACAAGGACTTCGTGCCAATCCTGGGATTGAGATTAATGAAGCGCTGGTGACAATCTATGAACAATGGATTGCACAGCACCCTTTTGACGATGGTGGTGGCGGCTGGGCTGCGGAGCCTTGGTTCCAGCAAGAGATGCTGCTCGCGGATGAGATAATTCAACAGGCTGCCGCCCACTCAGATAAAGCCGTATTTTTTATCGGCCGCACCGCAGGTGAAGACCAGGATAACGCAGATGCAGCGGGCAGTTATCGCTTAACTGATGTTGAAGTGTTAATGATCGAAAAGGTTAACGCTCATTTCGACAATGTTATTATTGTCCTTAATGTGACCAATATTATGGATATGTCTTGGGTAGAGGCAATAAAAAACAAACAATCGATTCAAGCCGTTCTCTATAGCTGGGCGGCTGGTATGGAAGGCGGTCACGCCTTAGCTGATGTTCTTTGCGGCGATATCTCACCCAGCGGCCGTTTGAGTGACACTATCGCTTATCAACTTTCTGACTATCCATCATCCGCTAACTTTGGCCGTAAAGATTATAATCTTTACGTTGAAGATATTTATCTTGGATACCGCTATTTTGAGACCTTTAATCCTAAAGCCGTTCAGTATGAATTTGGCGCGGGTCTTTCATACACGCAGTTTAGCCGCGAGCTGGTTGCACACACAGTGCAGGGCGCCGGCATTAACCAAGTCCTGCAGTTTGATATAAAAGTAGAAAACATCGGATCAAAACACAGCAGTAAAGAGGTTATCCAAATTTATGTTGAGGCGCCGCAGGGCCGGCTTGGTAAACCAACACGTGTATTAGCAGGCTTTGTCAAATCCAAGACACTTAAACCGGGTGAAGATGAAATCCTACGCGTTTGCATCGCACTTAAAACCCTTGCTTCCTATGATGACAGCGGAGTAACAGGGCATCGCAACTGTTATGTTCTCGAGCAGGGCTGCTATCAGTTTTATGTCGGCGCCAGCGTCCGTCACGCACAGCGTATCAGTGCAACATTTGAACTAGAACAGTCATTAGTCACAGAAGAGCTCAGCGAAGCACTGGCACCGATTAAAGCTTTTGAGCGACTAAAGCCAGGCGAACGAAAAGAAAATGGTCTTTATCAGGCAACTTATGAGGCTGTTCCTAAGCGCAGCATCTCACTCGCGGAGCGGATTCAAGCAAACATGCCGACATCTTTTGCTATCACCGGAGATCAAGGATGTCGGCTAATTGATGTAAAAGAGGGGCGCGTCTCCCTGACCGACTTTGTTGCGCAAATGAACCCCCAACAACTTGCAACTATTATTCGCAGTGAAGGAATGTGTAGCCCTAAGGTGACTCCCGGCAGCGCAGCGGCTTTCGGCGGTCTTTCCGATAGCCTGTTTAATTTGGGTATACCAGTGGTTGCAGCCGCGGACGGCCCGTCGGGAATACGTATGGACAGTGGTCATAAAGCCACGCAAGTGCCTATAGGTACACTACTTGCCTGTACCTGGAACAGTGAGCTGAATGAGCAGTTATTCTACCTTATAGGGCAAGAGCTTTATGCCAATGAGATTGATACATTATTAGGTCCGGCGATCAATATTCACCGTCATCCGCTTAACGGCAGAAACTTTGAGTACTTCTCTGAAGATGCGTTAATGACCGGAACCATGGCCGCAGCGCAAACTCGCGGCCTTAAAAAAGCGGGCGTATCCGGCACCATTAAGCACTTTGCAGGCAATGATCAAGAGACCGCCCGTACTTATGCTGACAGCGTAATGTCACAGCGAGTCTTACGCGAAATTCACCTTAAACCCTTTGAAATGGCAGTTAAAGAGGGCCGGGCTTCAACCATAATGACCTCTTATAATCCAGTTAACGGGCATTGGACTGCATCTAATTACGATCTTAATACCACTATTTTACGTGGTGAATGGGGGTTCACCGGGATAGTGATGACTGACTGGTGGGCTAAAATGAACGATCCGATTGCCGCTGGCAAAGAGGGTAAAACCTTTACCTCTTTTATGATCCGCTCGCAAAATGATCTTTATATGGTGGTCGAAAATGACGGTGCCCAAGGTAATATCATGGGAGACGACACGCTTGAAGCTTTAGAAAAAGGCACCTTAACCGTCGGCGAACTGCAACGCAGTGCAATGAATATCTGCCGCTTTATTCTAGAAGCCCCTGTGATGGGACGTCCGCTTAAAGCTTATGAGTCAATCAAGGCGTTTGCAGCAAAAAACTATATTTCCAATGACATTTCCAACGATATTTCAGGTGTTAGTGCACTGCGCATTGAAGAGGAAATAACACTTAATTGTAAAACCAATACAAATGTAACGATTGCAGTTACTGAGCCCGGGATATATCAATGTAGCGGCCTTATTCGTTATGATCGTAATTCACAGGCTCAATCTTCATGTAGCCTGCACTTCAACGGCATCTTCAGCATGTCTCTTGCTGTTAACGGTACCGATGGCAAGCTGGTGAACATTGAAGGGCTGCAGGTTAAACTTGAGAAAGGGCGCTACGAACTGGATCTGGATTTCGTGAAATCCGGCCTAGAGCTTGAGTCCCTTATTTTTACTAAAAAGTAAAAATATAGGGCCTGTTTATCTTTCGGGATTGTTTTTGCAGCAGTTTGTAGATTCTTTATACAAGACAGAGCTTATGCAGTGTAGTTACTCTACATAAATAAGCGATAACGCAGTAGAAAGGAGCTACAAACGCTGCCCGAAGGGTTCGGCTAAAAGCGTTTTACTCTTTGTTGCAAGGTATTTACTTAGAATGACTAAGCTGTACACCTCGCGCCGCGATTAAAACGCTTTTATCACGAACAAAAATTAACCACGAAAGATAAACAGGCCCTAACAGAAACAGGACTCGAATATGTTTTTGAGTTCTGAATTAAAAGCTTAAATAGGATAAGCGATAGGACCCAAATAGGGCGAGATAGAATTTCTGGAATATTATAAAGAGGAATAGCCATTGAATTAATATCTCAGGGGTAATGACTTTGTTTATAGTAGGTCAGGGGGATTTAAACCCCGGGATTTAGTCTAATTTTTTCACTGAATTTCGAATAACTATTGTTGGTGATAATTTGTTTTTAAGTTGGTAGGACTCTTTTTTGACTAAAGCTAAAATAGCGTTAGCCGCCTCAATCCCCATCTCTTTAACCGGAAAGTTAATGGTAGTGAGTCCTGGCCTTATATGTTGGCTATAAGTGTCATTATCGAAACCGACAAGAGAGATATCCTCGCCAATAATTAACCCTCTTTCATTGCACACATCATAAGCCGCCAAGGCGATATTATCATTTTGGCAGAAAATTGCCGTAATATCAGCAGCTCGATCCAGTACTCGCCTGATCTTTTCATGGTTACCTGTATGATCAAAGCGTCCTTCTTCAATCAGGTTGTCATCAAACGCTATACCATACTCAGCGAGTGCATTTCGATATCCTTGCAAGCGTTCACGGCTGTCTATTTTGCTAAGCTGTCCAGTGATACAAGCAATCTTGCTATGGCCACATTCCAGTAAGTATAAGGTAGCAAGATATCCGCCAAGTTCATTGTCGATACAGATACATTGTTTAGCTATTTCCGGGATGTAACGGTTTAGAATGATTATTGCTGGTGTGTCTTTGGCAATATTAAGCAATTCTTCGTCGGATAACATATCAGAATGAACAATCAAACCATCAACCTGTCGAGATTGAAGAAATCGAATCGAGTCTTGTTCTTTCTCTTTTGATTCCTGACCACTGGTCACCACTAAATACATATTTTTCTGATGAACGGTATCTTCAGTGTTATGCATCAAAGGTCCATAGAAAGGACCATCAAGCGATCCCACCAGCATACCGATACTATTTGAACGGTTTGATGCCAATGCTTGAGCAAAGGCATTGGGTTTATAACCGAGTTTTTTGATTGCTTCAAACACCTTGAGCTTATTACTCTCTTTAACGGTTGGGTGGCCATTGATGGCTCTTGATACCGTTGCCTGGGAGACTTTAGCCAGTTCGGATACTTCCTTGATGGTGATCAATCGACTCTCCTTGAAAATATTTTTCTCAATTTCAAACCTACTGAGAAAGCGTTTTCGTTACGTTTAGTTACATTTTGCTCATTATATGAAGTATCGAAGACTCGGGCAAGTGGTGAAACTCAATATTGCTTGCTTGGTTTAAGGAGTGAGTACTACAATTTTGTTTCCTGTTGTTATTTTAGTTCAAGGACAAGCAGTTAGAGTGTGAGCCGCATCTCATGAAAGCGCTTACTTTAGTGATGGTGCTCACTTTAAACAGCATATTTTTCCTTTATACTTGATTTGAAATTGACCAACAGGGTTTTATTGTCTTTAGACTTTTATCAGCTTATTTTTGGTCTTTTTTTGAAACTAAAAAGAAAGCGCTTTCATTTTGCTTTTTTATAAACTAGGAAATCAACAAAACAAGGGAATATAATGAAATTATCAAAAATAACCTTAGCATGTGCGTTAGCAGCTGGTATGGCAGCACCTCAAATCGCCAGTGCAGATGACGCATTCGAGTTTCACGGTTATGCGCGTGCAGGAACAGCTTATGAACAGGATGGAAACACAACGATTAGCGCGGATGGGGCTACTGGTAATGCAGCCGGTCGTCTAGGTAATGAGGGCAACGGTGGTGAATGGCTGTTTATTAAAAAGTTTGAACCTGAAAACGGCACTAAATGGGATGTTGGTTTCATGGCTGAAGATTGGGGGGACGGTGTTGCTCTAAAACAATCTTACGCTGGTGCATCGAATGTATTTGAATCTCAGCCTAATGCTTATGTCTGGGCAGGTAAAGTGTTCCATTCACGTATGCAGCAGGGCCTGAATGATTATTATCTATCCCAAGGTGATGGTGAGGGCGCAGGTATTAAAAGCGTTGATCTAGGTTTTGCCGATATGGAGTTAGGTTTCGTTGCCAGTGGTTGGGGTGGTCAGTATACAGCGACGTCTAAATTGAGTGGCATTAAATTAGGAAATGAGGTTAACCTGGATATCATCGCGAACTATGGTTTTACTGATAATTCTGAGGATAATCTTGGTTATGATGCTTATCAATTGATTGCGAAGTTCAGTGGTTGGGGACAAAACTTCTACTATCGTCATGCTGATAATGTAGAAAGCAGCTTATCTTGGGGGAGAGAAGAAGGTCTATCATCAGATTACTTTAGCATCGACGGTAGCTATAGCTTAGCTGAGAAAACGGGGCTTGAATACCTAGTCTCTTATCAGGATTTTGAACAAATTACTTCTGCTGATGTTGCTGGTAGTGGTGATCGAGTTACCTACAATGCCATTGTGCGGCCAACGCATCAATGGAATGATATTCATTCTACCTGGGTTGAAGCGGGTTACACTTTGGTTGATTTTGACGATTCTCGTGAAGACAACTCCGCCTATAAAGTGACTTTATCGCAAAACATCGCAGTGGGTAACGTAACCTGGGCTCGTCCACAGTTACGTTTCTATGTAACCGCGGGTCATGAGGAAAATTCCGGTGTTTCGTCGAATCCATTGATCGCTGGAGCAATGTTTGAAGCTTGGTGGTAAGCCGACTGCTTAGTCAATTCACTTCTTGTTAGATAGTGATAAACTCGAAAAGGCGGCAGTCAATCGATTGCTGCTTTTTTATTTAAAGGATGGAATTTTGAAAAATTTATGGTTTGTATTATTGGCAAGCTTATTAACTGCTTGCTCCGCTAGTGACAATTATGTCGCTCATTCTTTTCATACAAAGGACTCTCAATTTACTGATGTTGTGAAACTCACTACTAAATTAAGATCTCCGCAAGTAACATCTGTGGCCGTTAACAGTTTACCATTTCAGATGCTGTCACTTAAAAGTGACAATCACATCAATATTACAGCCGATTCCCCTGTCGTTAATTTTCCGGAAGGTAACTCTTTTGTTGCCGCATTATTAGCACCAGAAAATGTAAATCAATTTACTTTTGTTTTAGAAAGTACTGTTGGCCGCACCGTCTTTGTACCGCACGTGATTTTTTTAAATGAAAACCTTCAGGAAATCGCGCGCATTGATAATGCTCAATTTAAGAATAATAAGTTTTTCTCTATCAAAAAAGCATTTGGCGGCGAGCAGGCGCAGTCTATCCGTTATATGTTGGTTTACAGCAAAGACAGTGATCTGAATGGTAAAACTGAAGTTGTTAATGTTGCTCGTGAATACGAATTAGATATGGGACATGATGTCAGTGAAA
>JBLIEH010000036.1:0-10487 GCA_047632875.1 Psychromonas sp.
TTATGTAAAGCGGCACTGCAGAAGGAATTTGGCCTGGAAGTGCGCGCCGATGTACCCATTTACGGCGTAGTGTCGAGACTTGCAGGGCAGAAGGGGCTGGATGTCTTTATTGAATGTTTAGATAAAATGCTTGAGGAAGATGATGTTCAATTCGTCATTGTTGGCTCGGGAGAAAAGTGGCAAGAAGTTGCGTTAGCAGATTATGCTAAAGCCTACCCGGATAGATTTGGATGCCATATCGGCTATAGCAACAAGCTTGCTCATCTGGTTGAAGCGGGATCCGATTTTTTTGTTATGCCTTCAAGATATGAGCCATGCGGGCTCAACCAGATGTACAGCATGAGATATGGCACTGTCCCTATTGTAAGATCAACGGGTGGTCTTGAAGACACAGTGAGTAACTATTCAGTTGATAATATCGAAAGCGCAACCGGGTTTAAATTCTACGACCTGTATGCAGATGCGTTGAGAGAAACAATGAGATGGGCAGCTTCGGTATACCGTAACGATTATCCGGCATTTGAAATAGTAATAGAAAACGGGATGAAGAGTGACTTTTCATGGCACCACACGGCCGTGGAATACGAAGATTTATATCAGCATGCTAACACTAAATTCTGATCATAGTTGATCTGTAATTTAATGACTTAACAGTGCGCAGAAAGATGGGTTAAATCCGTTTTCGGCCAGTAAGTTAGCGTACTATTAGAAAATAGCAGAGCGAAACAGCTCTGCTATTTTTTTTGTTTAAATTTTATCAATCCGGCTAAATAGAGCTCCTAATTAATAGAATTGGTATAAATAAACTATCTTCTAGCTAAAGCGATACGCATCCAAAGCTAATATTTCGTATTCACTGTCCTGATGAATACAGCTTATTGTCTGCTCTTGAATATGAGCACCCAGTACACTGATAAGCGGTAAAAAGTGTTCCTGAGTGGGATGGTTAAAGCTTGCGTAGGGGGCTTCATTCTGATAATTCAGCAACGAATTTATTTCCTTGTTGTGTAATTTTTCTTTTACCCAGGCCGTAAATTTCTCGACCTTATGCACTCGTTGGGTGTCTGGTCTGGTAGAAAAAATTTCGTGAAGGTTATGACTAATGCCGCCTGAGCCCAGGATCAAAATCCCTTGTTTGCGCAGTGACCGCAGGGCGCGACCAAGCTGAAAATGTGTTTCGGCACTTAATTGGCTATTAATAGAGACCTCAACAATGGGAATATTGGCTTCGGGATAGATCAGCTTCATTGGGATCCAGGCGCCGTGATCCCAACCCTGGTGATCATCCAAACGTGAAGAGAACCCGTTGTCGGCTAATAAATCGGCGATCTGATTAGCCAGCGCCGGCTCACCCGGTGCGGGGTATGTCATCTGATACAATTTTTCCGGGAAACCATAAAAGTCATGCACAGTACTGGGCGCTGTTGCGCTGGTGACAACCACTTCTCCCGGCAAATCAAAATGGGCTGAAAAAATAACTATCGCTTTGGGCGCCGCCAGAGTAGTTGCTAACGCCTGTAAAAACACCGCGGTGGTACTTTGCTCAAGCGCCATCATGGGCGCACCATGAGAGATAAATAAAGCCGGATAATAGGGCGGTTGTTTTTGCTTGCTGATCATTAAATAGACTCCGGTCTCATCGGGACAATCCCCGATTGATTAAGGGTTTTGATGGAAGAATAGCCTTGTTTAATATGGGGCATATTGACAGTTTCCTGTATCCCCTCGTTAGCTAATATGCGTTTTACATAAGCACATAAATTCGCCATGGCAGAGATGCTATTACGGTTAAATTTCAACAGTCCATGATAAACGCTGTCAAAAGGAATGAGTGTGACCAAGGTTCTGATCTCAGTTTCCGTTAGTCTATTGCTCAATAAATAAGGTCTGCCATCTGATAATTGTCGCTCAATATTATCTACCATCTTAAAAACCTGGTGGTAGGCATATTGATAGCAAAATTGTGAACTGGCAAATCCCGCTTTATAAACGCCGTTGTTGAGATAATGGTAGATTTCCGTATGTTTTGCTCTTTAATGTTCATTTATTATACTGGTAAAGTTTTCTGCATTAACTCGCTAATTTTTGTTTGAGCAGCTTATCCAGAGAATAACTGCCCGCCCCCTGTATCAAAAGGGTCAGTGATGCGACTAATAATATTAAGGCGTATTCATAACCGTTGTTGCAGACAAAAAAAACGTTACCGATATGAACCGTTAATGCGATTAACATGGTAAATGCGGTAACAAAAGCGGCGGGCCGTGTTAATAGGGCTAATACCAATGCCAAACCACCGAAAAATTCACCACTGCCGGCTAATAATGCCATTAGATAACCGGGTTCAAAACCAATACTGGCCATCCATTGGCCTGTTCCTTCCAGGCCGTATCCGCCTAGCCAGCCAAACAACTTTTGTGAGCCGTGCGCAGCCAGTATTTGCCTCTGCGCTTAAATTTAGAAGCCATTTTATTGCCAATAATGGTGAATTATTGATAAGTGCTGCAATCGAAGGGGCCGGAGTGACCATTCAACCGACCTTTATCGCCGCTAAAGCCATTAAAGAGGATAAGTTACAAGCCATTTTGCCAGCATATGCCCCTGAGCCGTTAGGTTTATATGCGCTCTACACACACCGGAAATTTTTAGCCAGTAAAGTGCGCTGCTTTATTGATTTTATTAGCGATTATTATGGTGATATCCCTTATTGGGACAGTGAAGTTTAAAGCAGCATTTACAATAGACAAATAGACAAAAAGATCAATTACTTGTACCCGAAATAAACAATGGGAAATTAACTTGCTCAATGCCAGTAAATTATGGTGTTTTGATGTTTAGTTCACAATATTTATTAAGACTTGTTTTTTTTATTTAAAATTAAGTTAATCTAATTAGCCAAATCATATCTCTCCTTACTGATTTTTACCCTATGCTTTTAGTGGTGATTAGGTCGTTTATATTTACAGCGGCAACAGTCAAAAATGGTGTCGTATTTGGATAGTTGCAGATAAAAATTTAATAATAAAAGGAGGAGGTTTATGAATGATATGTTTCGTATAAAAGAGTTAGCTATTGATCGCTATCATGGTGAGCGTTTAGGTAATAATGGACCCGTGCACTGGGATCGCACTTGGGAAAATGCCAAACATTTGATCCCAATCACTGAGGCTAATCCGACTGTTGTGCAGTTATTTTGTTATCTCCATGATTGTTGTTCTGTATACGAAGGGCAGGAACAAGAGCATGGTCCTGCCGCCGCTTTTTTTATAAAGCAAAATAGAAAATTATTCTCTTTTTTGACCGCGCAAGAGTTTAAATTGTTAGTGGATGCCTGTGATGGTCACACATCTCATCAATTGTCGACATCGCCGACAATCGGGACCTGTTGGGATGCCGACCGTTTAGATTTGGGCAGATTTGGTATTTATCCAAAAGCTGAATTTTTTTCGACTCAGGCTGCAAAAGATCCTCTGATAATTGAGCGTGCATATCAAAATAGTATTGCTTAGCTGACACTATGCTGCTAAGCGTTTTTGCACGACCCAAAGACGTCTTCCTAATAATATAGCGGCAACCGTTAAACCTGCCGTTATACCAATCCAAAACCCTTTTGCGCCAAGTGCGGGCATAAATAAATCTGTCATTGCCAGGCTATAACCCAGTGGTAATCCTACTAGCCAATAAGCAATAAAAGTACGTGAAAATATCGCTTTCATCTCTTTGTAACCACGCAGGGCACCAGCCGCTACTACCTGAATCGCGTCAACACATTGATATATTGCAGAAAATATTATCAAGGTAACTGCTAATAAAACCACCCCTTGGTCATTAGTGTAAAGCAGCGCGATCTGCTCCTTGAATATTAAAGTTAATAATGCGGTTATCACCGAGAGAGATAAACCGACAATGAAACCTGCATAACTGGCATTTTTGGCTTCCGCTTGATTTGCTTGTCCTAAGTTAAAACTAACCCGGATACTGACCGCATTAGCAATGCTCATGGGGAGCATAAAGACCATGCCGGAAAAATTGATCGCAATTTGATGGGCTGCCACTATGCTTGCGCCTAAAGGTGCGATTAAGATCGCCACTATGGCAAAAAGAGAAATCTCAAAAAATAACGCGACTGCAACCGGTAAACCGAGGCTAAAGATGGCTAATTGTGTTCTCAAGTTAATGGCAGAGAAGCGCTTAAACAATGGATAATACTGAAGTTTTTTAGTATGCCACACATAACCTGTCAGTGCCGCCAGCATTAGCCAATAAACAAGGCTGGTTGCCACGCCGCATCCCGCGCCACCCATTGCCGGAAGCCCTAATTTCCCATAGACAAAAATCCAGTTCAGGGGAATATTAATGAGTAATCCGATAAAACCTATTACCATGGCAGGCTTGGTAAGTGACAGACCTTCTATATAATTACGCAGTGCCTGGAATAATAAAAAGGCCGGTATGGCGGATAAAATAGCGTACAGATAGCGAATGGTAATATCTTTTAAAATTGGATCTATATCCATGATATTTATAAGGTAACTGGCGTTATATAAAATCAAAAAGATGGGTATGCTGAGTAACAAGGCCAAATACAAACCTTGTTGGCCGATCCGGGGAATGCCCTCTATATCATTGGCACCATGTGCTTGCGCCGTGAGGGGAATAAGTGCCATCAATACGCCGACGCCAAATAAAATGCAGGGTAACCAAATGCTTGTCGCAACGGCTACTGCCGCCATGTCATTGGCGCTAACACCACCCGCCATCACAGTATCTACAAAACCCATGGCAGTTTGTGCAAATTGTGCGATAAAAATAGGGAAACTTAACTTGAGTATTTTTCTTATTTCTTGGGAGTAAGGCACAAAATTTTCCAATTGAATAGGGATCCGAATTTACAACTGGTTTTATACGCTTTAGGTACTGCTATTGCAATCTTAGTGAGCGCAAAAATTATAGGATAAGTATCTTGTTTTAAAGAGAAATAAAAGCATAAAAATGACGGGGGCGTAAACTGTTAGCATTTATGTTTGTCTAAGGTTTTCTTGTTCATGAGTTTATTAACACTAGAAGGTTTCTTTAATCCAAAATCGATAGCTGTGATTGGTGCTTCCGTTGTCCCACATCGGGCCGGTTATTTAGTCATGAATAATCTATTATCAGGGGGCTTTAATGGCCCGATCATGCCTGTTACGCCTAAATATTCTTCAGTGCATGGTGTGCTTGCTTATAAAAATATCCAGCAGTTACCTATTACACCTGAACTGGCGGTTATTTGTACCAATGAATCTCGTATTGCTGATATTTTACAAGCTTTAGCCGAAAAGGGTTGCAGCAGGGCGATTGTCGTCACCACTGAAAAAGATCAACAAATTGCCCAGGCCGTTTATAAAAAGGCAAAAGATCTGGGCATACGGCTTTTAGGCATGAGTAGTTTAGGCATTATCAACCCTTATACGCAATTAAATGCCAGTCTTGCTCATTGTAATGCGCTGCAGGGAAATATCGCTTTTGTTTCACAATCGGCTGCTGTTTGTACCACTATATTAGACTGGGCAAACAGTAAAGGCATTGGTTTTTCCGCCTTTGTTTCTATCGGGGATGCCCAGGATATTAGCTTTGCGGAGTTATTGGATTACCTGGCACGCGATGCGAAAACGCAATCAATACTTTTGTATCTCGATAGCATCTCCGATGCGCGTGCATTTTTATCCGCCGCGCGGGCCATCTCTCAACATAAGTCTGTTGTTGTGATTAAAGCCGGCCGTTCGTTTCTAGGGGCGAAGGCAGCGGCGCTGCACAGCAATGGCCAATATGGACATGACAGTGTTTATGATGCGGCCTTTAAACGTGTGGGTATGCTACGTGTTTATGATTTACATGAGTTGTTTGCAGCGGTTGAGACTCTGGCCTACTCAAACTATCTGCACGGCGAGCGTTTAGCCATTATCACCAACGGAGGAGGACTAGGCGTATTAGCAGTCGATGATTTAGTGGCACAGGGGGGGCGATTGGCCGAGCTTGACGATGATTTAATGACCCAATTAGACAGTTGCTTACCCAGTAACTGGTCGCGTAATAACCCGATCGATATGATTGGTGATGCCGATCCAAAACGCTACGCCACTGCATTAAATATTTTAATGAACAGTGACCAAGTTGATGCGATATTAATAATGCATTCTCCTTCTGCATTATCTGAGAGTGAAGATTGCGCGCGAGCCATCATTGCTCTTATTAAAAAACATCCCAACAGAAAGCGGGTTAATCTTCTGACCAACTGGACAGGTGAAAACGCCGCTAAATCCGCCCGGAGATTATTTTCAGAAGAAAAAATTGCAACTTTAAGGACCCCCAAGGGAGCAATTACGGCCTTTATGCATTTAGTACAATATCGCCGTAATAAAAAATTATTAATGGAAACCCCCAGTAGTACCCCGGAAAATTTGTTTTATGAAACCCATGCTGCATCGAGATATATTAAGCGTCTTGTTGGCCCGGATTCAGGATTGTTAAAACTCAATACTTTTCAAACAAAACCCATACTAGAAGCTTATCAGTTGCCGACTATCCAAACCCTGCTGGTGGGATCTGCACAAGAGGCGTTAGACAAAGCAAAAACGATTGGCTTCCCGTTGGCTGTTAAAATCAACTCACCTGATATTGCTTACAAATCGCTTGTCCATGGAGTGATCTTAAACATCAATAATTTGCGTGAATTAGATGTGGCCTTGAAAGCAATTAACAAACGGGTTAAAACGCTATTGCCAAATGCCAGGTTAACCGGGTTTACCCTGCAAAAAATGGTCGCCAGTGGCCTCGGGTTAGAGTTACGGGTCATGATTAAACAGGATCCGATATTTGGTCCTGTTATTGCTGTTTCACAGGAGAGTGATGCGCGGGATCTGCAAACAACCCTGGACAATGCGGTTGTCGCTTTACCGCCGTTAAACATGGCATTAGCACGTTATCTGATGATTCAGGGCATTAAAGAGAAAAAGATTCAGGTTAAAAAAGCGGGGCAGGATTTTGATATGGATACCGTGTGCTTAATGCTGACTAAAATTTCACAAATGTTAATAGATAATCGTGAAATCGACGAGTTAGACCTTAATCCGGTGTTGGTGACGGGTAAAAAGGTGATTATTTTAGACAGTCAAATGCATCTTTTGCCTTCCGGCCTCGGTGCACAGAGCAAGTTTGCGATCACCCCTTATCCAAAACAGTTAGAGGAACAGGTGCGGCTTAAAAATGGTGAGCAGATATTAATTCGTCCCATTAAAGCGGAAGATGAGGCGCGCCATCAAATTTTTGATGCGGCATTAAGTGATGAGGATCGTTATAAACGTTATTTTTCACAGCGTGGGAAAATGAGTCATGAAGAGATGGCGACATTGACCCAGATTGATTACGAACGAGAAATGGCCTTTATTGCCGTGCGTTTTGATGAACTTAATGAACAGGAAACCTTGGCGGTGATTAGCGCATCGGTTGATCCCGATAATATTGAGGCTGAATTTGCGATGGTGGTGCGTTCAGATCTGCAGGGCTTAGGATTAGGTAAACTATTGTTAAAAAAAATCATTCAATACCAAAAAGCCAAAGGCACTACTTATTTAGCCGGGATGACGATGATCTCTAATTTCGGCATGGCGAGCTTGTCTAAAAAATTAGGGTTCACACTTCAAAGAGATATGGAAGAGGGGGTGATCAATATGAAATTAGCCCTGCAAAAACCCGTTGAATGATTTTTTTTTGCAAGTTTACGGATAAGCGCTTAGCATTGCTTAAGCCATCTTGTATATTAGTATTCACTATTACCAATCCGCTACAAAAAAGAGTGCCTTAAAATGACCCAAGTTACCTCGATTGAAAATATTGTAGAAAAAAATCCAAAAGAAAAATACCTTTCAGATTATCAAGTGTCGGATTATGAAATAAATAGCATTGATCTGGACTTTGAGCTTTATGACAGCAATACCTTAGTGAAAGCCGTGAGCAGGGTAGTGCGTGTTGGTGAGCATGACCAACCCCTGTTTTTATTTGGGGAGCAGTTACAACTTAATAAGCTCCTGATTAATGGTATCGAACATCAGGACTATAAGTTGGTGGAAGACGGTTTAACACTGTCTCACTTACCGCAGACTTTTACCTTGGAAATTCATACTCAAATAAACCCGCAGGCGAATACTTCCTTTGAAGGTTTGTATAAATCAGGTGGCGCATTCTGCACCCAATGTGAAGCTGAGGGTTTCCGTCGCATTACGTATTATCTCGACAGACCCGATGTAATGGCTAAATTTACCACCAGAATCAGTGCCGACAAAGCGCTTTATCCTTTTCTTTTATCCAATGGTAATCGCGTTGATCAGGGTGATTTGGCGAATGGACGCCATTGGGTTAGCTGGTCAGATCCCTTTCCAAAACCTGCTTATCTGTTTGCCCTGGTTGGCGGAAGTTTTGATTGTTTAAAAGATACATTTACCACCAAAAGTGGCCGCGAAGTGGCTTTAGAACTCTTTGTAGATAAGGGCAATTTAGACAAAACTGCGCATGCCATGATTTCACTGAAAAAGTCCATGTTATGGGATGAACAGCGCTTTAATTTTGAATACGATTTAGATATTTACATGATAGTTGCTGTGGATTTTTTCAATATGGGGGCGATGGAAAATAAAGGGTTAAATATTTTCAATTCTAAATTCGTTTTAGCGAATGCGCTAAGTGCAACGGATCAGGACTTTTTAGGCATTGAAGCGGTGATCGGTCATGAATATTTTCATAACTGGACGGGTAACCGAATTACCTGCCGCGACTGGTTCCAATTGAGCTTGAAGGAAGGATTAACCGTTTTTCGCGATCAGGAGTTCAGTTCAGATCTGGGCAGTCGCAGTGTTAATCGTATTGCTAATGTAAAAAACATGCGTAATCATCAGTTTGCTGAAGATGCAGGGCCAATGTCACATCCGATTCGCCCCGCATCTGTGATGGAAATGAATAATTTTTATACTTTAACCGTGTATGAAAAAGGCGCCGAAGTCATTCGTATGCTGCACACTTTATTAGGTGAAACGGCATTCCAGCAGGGCATGCAGTTATATGTTCGCCGTCATGATGGACAAGCTGTCACCTGTGATGATTTTATTGCCGCGATGCAGGATGCAAGTAAGATTGATTTAACCCTGTTTAAACGCTGGTATTCACAATCAGGCACGCCAAATGTGCATGTCAGTGATCATTTTGATCCGCTAAAAAATACATATCAAATTACCTTTAACCAAAAAACACAGGCAACGGCGGATCAAAAATCAAAACAAGCCCTGCATATTCCTATCGCAATTGAGTTATTGGATAAGCAGGGTAACGCACTGAATTTAGGGGAGAATAAAACCAATAGCATATTGAGTTTAACCCATAAAGAGCAGACTTTTGTATTTCAAAATATCAACGAAAAACCGGTTCCCTCTTTGTTCAGAGGTTTTTCAGCCCCGGTAAAATACCAATACGGTTATTCGGATTTACAGCTTTTACATTTGATGAATTTTGCCAGTGATGAATTTTCCCGCTGGGATGCAGGACAAACGTTATTTAATAAATACCTTATTGAAAATGTGCGCCGCCTGCAGAATAAACAAAAGATGCAGCTGCCGGAATTGTTTATCGAAGGTTTTAAAGCGGTACTGGTAAGTGATCTATTAGATCCTGCGCTGATTGCCGATATGTTTGAGTTTGTCTCGGAAACCGGGGCAATGGAATTATTTGATAAGGTTGATATCGAAGCGCTGCATCAGGCGCGTGAATTTATGTTGAGCCAGTTGGCTGTCGCTTTACACCCTGAATTTATTGCTGTTTATGATAGGCATCAAGTGGCGGGCGAGTACCAGCCGGTCACCAAAGATATCGCTTACCGTAAACTGGCTAACCTGGCATTGTTATTTATTGCCAAGGCGGATTCGGAATTAGGCAATGAGTTAGTTGGGAAACAAATTACCCATTGCAATAATATGACCGATCATCTGGCCGCGTTAGTTGCAGCCAACAGCGCTTCGCTTGCATGCCGAGAGACTGTTATGCAGGATTTTGAGGCGAAGTGGTTTGAAAATGGGTTGGTGATGGATAAATGGTTTGTCATTCAGGCTAGCCAGGATAAGCCTTGCGTATTAGATAATGTAAAAGCATTGTTTAACCACCGCAGTTTTGATTTTAATAATCCCAACAGGTTACGTTCCTTAGTCGGCGCCTTCGCGCAAAATAATCCTTATCATTTTCATGCCAAAGACGGCAGCGGTTATGCGTTTTTAACCGATCAGTTGATAAAATTAAATAAGCAGAACCCACAGGTTGCCGCGCGCTTAATAACCCCGTTAATTCAATTCAAACGCTTAGATGAAAATCGCATAAATTTAATTAAACAGCAGTTAAATCGTTTACTGCAACTTGATGATTTAGCATTAGATTTATATGAAAAAGTCAGCAAGGCATTAATGCAGTAATTT
>JBLIEH010000037.1:0-10487 GCA_047632875.1 Psychromonas sp.
TATACTTCCTTAGCATTGTTATTATCGCTTACTGAGCAACTGTCCTAATGTTATCTTATCCAAGCCACCCATCTTATTTAATTGCGCTAATAATAATTCAGCGCAAGCTAATGCATCAGTTAATGCATTATGGGCATTATAAATAGGTAAATTATAACGCTCTCTACACGCGTTCAAACGTAGACTCCCGGTTTTTAAAACCGGATGCTTACGCAGTTGTCGCTCCTTCTCAATGATTAAGGTATCAATCCCTAACAAAGAAAAAGAGTGTGCTCCGGAACTTGATAATGATTGTTGCAGAAATTTTAAATCTAATTGCGCATGATGGGCTACTAAAACTTTATCTTTAGATTGCTCAAACAACCATTGCAGGACTTCTTGCAGTGGTAAGGCATTAGTCAGATCTTTATCTAATACACCGTGTATAACCGCACTTTGCCCAACACTACCCTGTATTTTGATTAATTTATACTGTGCAAATTGAGGTTGGATCCTGGCATTAATAATAGGAATAACGCCAACACTGACCATCTGATCTTTTTTATGATCTAAACCGGTCATTTCAATATCTAATGCTAATAACTTAATGTCAGAAATGGGCTTGTTAAGATGGGTTAACAAGTACTGGTAATGTGCCTGCAGCGCTGCGAGTTTGCTGTTTTTAATCAGGCGTTTTAATCGGTACTGTAACCACCATTGCTTAAACATCAAAATTGCCTTAAGAATTTTAGCCTAACGGTGCCTTGCGCTTCATGGATAACTTTAAATGCATCCTTTAGCTGGTGACGCACCAATGAAGAGAGGCTGTCGGGTAAAATATAATTAGATACGGGCTGCGTATTATTAAATTGCTGGCCCTGATTACTCAGGCGTTTATGGGCGATAAACTCCCATGCATCTAACAAACTCATGGCAATATCTTTGTCTATCTTAGATTTGGCCATTAAACTTTCAAGGCGTTTGGTGGTGTTTACTGCCTCTATACCTGCAGCCAGTGCATAGATCCTGACAATATCATTGATTAGTGCATTGCCTTTATGTTTTAAGTCTATGCCTTTTACTTCACTACCGTCGCGTTCAATTACAAAGCTGCGGAAGAAACCCAGTGGTGGTGTTGATTGCAAAGCGCTCTGGCTAAGCGCAGCAATAAATATATCGTTACCTTTAGTATTTTTTAATACGCTTGATTGCAGAGTGTCAAATAATGCTAAATCACCAAATATTCCGCGCATATCAAAAAAGATAGTCGCGTTTAATAATGCACTCGGCTTTGGCGTTTTAACCCAGCTTGAAAACTGTTGCTGCCACTGTTGTAATGTTAATTGCCATTTTGGGTTTTGGGCCATGATATTACCCGGGCAAAATGGAAAGCCACAATCATTTAAAGCACTGCAGACGTACTCTGATAGTTGTTTAAAGTATTGTTTCTCTTGCGCTGTGGTTTCTCTTTCTAAGATCAATGCGCTGTCTTGATCTGAGCCTGCCATTTGATCCTGGCGGCCCTGTGATCCAAAAGCTAACCAACAAAATCCCATTGGCGCCGGACCTAATTGTTTCTGTTTTAATGCAATTAAACGCCTGGTTAAGGAGTCGGTTACTGAGGTGAGAATACGGCCGATTTCAATGGCTTTTGCATCGCTGCTGATTAAATTGTGTAATAAATCAGGTATCTTTTGACTGACTTGAATAAGCGCCTCTAAACTATTTTGACGCTCTATTTGGCCGATTAACAACAGTGGTTGAGAGCTTTGACTGCGGATCAAGTCGGTGCTGGTAATGATCCCTACTGGTTTATCTTGATGCACCACGGGTAAATGATGGATATTATTTTCGCTCATTTTGAACATGGCTTCAAAGATCAATGCACTAGGTTCGATGGTAACGGGATCCTTAGTCATTATTTGCCCTACTAATTGATCGCCATTAAGTCCTTTTGCTAACACACGATTGCGTAAATCACGATCGGTTAGAATACCGCACAGTTTTTCCTGATCGATCACCACCAGAGAGGAAAGACGTTTTTTAGACATTAAAAGTGCGGCTTGATAAATACTGGATGCCGCTGTAATAGTAGTAAGATCTCTGGACATTATATGCGTAATACGCGCGGTGCTAATAGGGTTATGTTGCAGTGTGCCTTGATTACGTAAACGTTTGGCAAAGGCTTGATTAAAGAAACGATCAAATGATTGGCTGTTGGCACGTAATTGGTCGAACATTTTAGCAGGTAGGTGATAGACCAAACCATCCTCTAAAATATGTATTTGGTTAACGACTTTTTCTCCCGAGAGCAAACCGCTAAATCCAAAATATTGGCCTTCACCTACTCTATCAATGAGATCTCCTTGTTCAGTCGTTACTTCAAAAGCACCACTGCGAACAATATAGAGTTGCGGAGCATTACTGTCTACGGGGACTAATTTCTGTTGTTTACTGTAATAGGCAATAGTTAATACTCGGCAGCATTGCTTGAGGGTATGTTCAGGCAATGAATCAAAAGGAGCTAATTGACGCATGAAATCAACAATTGGCTGTAATTCACTATTATCCATATGCACCTGACTATAAGTTGTGGATGTTGCGGGTGTTTGGGGTGTAACTACGTGGCTAAAAAAGCATTAAAAAAAAGCGCCGAAGCGCTTTTTTAATCAAATCATTAGATTAATGAGCGGATGCTTCACCTGATCCTTTAGGGAAACGAATGGCTTCAACCATATCTTGTACATCTTGAGGTACTGGTGCTGTCATTCTACAAACTAGGATAGCGACAACGAAGTTAAGACACATACCCAATAAACCTATACCTTCTGGTGAAATACCAAATAACCAGTTATCAGAAATATTTGCAGCTGGATTTACAAATTTAAAATAAACAATATAACCTATTGAAAATAGTAAACCTGCAAGCATACCTGAAATAGCACCCTGTTTATTCATCTTCTTAGAGAAGATACCCATTGTTATTGCAGGGAATAAAGAGGATGCGGCTAGTCCGAACGCTATGGCAACCACTGCGGCTACAAAACCTGGTGGGTTAACACCAAAGTAACCTGCAATAAGGACACCTACACCGGCTGCTATTCGTGCAAACATTAACTCCTTCTTATCGGAGATATCCGGCATCAGATTTTTCTTCAGTAAATCATGTGACACAGAGGTTGAGATAACCAGTAATAATCCGGCAGAGGTTGACAGTGCAGCAGCTAAACCACCAGCAGCTATTAATGCAATAACCCAAGCTGGTAAGTTAGCTATTTCAGGTGTTGCTAATACGATGATATCGCGATCGATCGTCATCTCATTAGTGTCGCCTTTAGCATAATACATTTTACCATCGCCGTTTTTATCATCCCATGCGATCAAACCGGTTTTTTCCCAGCTATTGATCCAACTTGGCGCTTCTGCGTGAGAAACACCTTTCCCCTCGGGGCCATTGATTGTTTCAATCATATTTACACGAGAGAAAGCGGCTAAGGCAGGAATAGTAGTGTACAGAATGGCAATAAATACTAATGTCCAACCTGCAGAAGTACGTGCATCTTTAACCCGTGGAACGGTAAAGAAACGGACGATAACATGCGGTAAACCGGCAGTACCAAACATTAATGCACCACAGATGAAGAACACATCAATCGTATCTTTTGTGCCGACTGTATATTCGGCAAAACCGAGTTGGGTAGACAATCCATCTAATTTATCAAGCAGAAATACGCCTGAATTATTACCCGCGGCATCCAGTAATTCAGAACCGAAACCAATCTGTGGAAACACATGGCCGGTCATCATGATTGATAAGAAAATAGCTGGCACCATGAATGCAAAAATCATCACACAGTATTGAGCAACTTGTGTATAAGTGATGCCTTTCATACCCCCTAATACAGAGTAGAAGAAAACAACGGCCATACCGATATAAACACCCGTATTAATGTCGACTTCCAGGAAGCGTGAAAATACAACACCTGTACCACGCATTTGCCCTGCGATATAAGTGAAACTGACCACAAGTGCACATATAACAGCGACAGTACGCGCAGTTTGAGAGTAGTAGCGGTCACCAATAAAATCAGGCACAGTAAATTTGCCAAATTTACGTAAGTAAGGGGCCATTAGCAGTGCGAGTAATACAAAACCACCGGTCCACCCCATTATATACACCGAACCATCATAACCAACAAATGAAACGATACCTGCTAATGAGATAAATGATGCTGCAGACATCCAGTCTGCTGCTGTCGCCATGCCGTTCACAATGGGGTGTACACCGCCACCTGCTACGTAAAATTCTTTAGTGGTGCCTGCTCGGCTCCATATTGCAATACCAATATAAAGGGCAAAAGTCATGCCCACAATTGTATAAGTTAAAGTTTGAACATCCATTATTCTAATCCTTAGTCTTCGTGAACACCGTATTTTTCATCAAGTTTGTTGGCTTTTGCCCTGTAATAAAAAATCAAGACCAGAAACACATATATCGCGCCCTGTTGTGCAAACCAGAAACCCAGTTTAAATCCCATAAAGGCGAATTCATTTAATATATCTACCAGCAAAATACCGCAGCCAAAGGATACCGTTGCCCAAATAACTAACAGTCTGATGACTAAATTAATATTCTCCTTCCAGTATTGATCTGCTTTACTTTTGTCTTCAAAACTCACGGGCATTCTCCTTAATGGTCTTAATGAGGAAGAGATTTAAAGTAAACACTTACTTTTTGTCTTCATTAAACAAAGAATAAGGATTCACTTTTATCCACTTATCTTATGACTTAAAAAATAATTTTCTTATCAAATAAGCAAGTTGTAAATGGTATGTTAAATTGACTTTATTTAGTACCCCGAGACAAAGAGCTAGATCATATTTTATTGAATAAAAATTGAGCAGTTCATCACAAAAGAGAGCTATCACATTGTTTCTGTGATTAAAGCCCACTTATTTGATATTTGCTACTGGCGTCATTTCAGCTAAGTAAGTTATTTTAATGAGTTGAATAAAATGCAAACTGGTGGATTTTTACCCATTAATTATGATATTAAATTCATAGTTTTCGGGTAATTGGTGAATAAAATGCAGGGGGGAAATTATAAAGGGTATGATTATTTTTATTAATTAACATGAGATCGGGTTAATTTCTATCAATGAAGGACTTAAATTAATTTGAATTCATCATCTGCTAATTGGATTTTTGATTTCTTCTTTTTTAAACAATATACAAGCACACATGATGTGTTTTTCGAACAATCCATAATCGCTCAACATCACTATCAGCTCACTCCGCTTCAGCCCCACTTATATATCACCTGCCGATATATAAGCCTAAGTTTATGCATCAAACGTCATTGACCCTGATCAAACGTTAGACAGGAGAAACCTTAGGCTATAATTTACGGAGATTACTTGCCGATTTTTTTCAACTGTGCCAGACAATCCGGCTGGTTGAGCAATGCCATAACCTCTGCCGGTTCCAACCATGATTCCAATTGCTGCAAGCTGTCAGTGTGATGCAATTTCCATTCAGCAATTATTCTCGGTGCATGAAAGTTCATTTTCTGATCTTCCATATCAGGTAACTGAGCAATGTGCCATTTAAATAACAGGGGATTATTCACCAGCCTGCTGAAGGCATGGATGTTTTGTAGATGTGAGATGTTAGCCAAATTTTTATTTAATTCAACCAGAATTTGAACAGGTTTCTTTTCTTCCGGTGCGCGCAGTAAACCGATCTTTTTTATTAATTTTGTACGTCGCGCGCCACCGCTCAGCCATGACAAGGGGATCGACAGCATTAACCCAGTGGTAATAGGTAATAACCAATAAAAGAGTTCTTTACTGAGCAGCAGTGCAGTGAGAGCAAGAGCAATTCCAAAAATGGTGTGACCAGAATGCGCGCGCATCACTGACTTCCAGCTCAATGCGCCATCGTCTCTAGATTGCGGCATCCAGCCACTATCTTTGCCGCGCAATATAGAGAAAACCACACCAAACTGGGAGACCATCAGAATCGGGGCATATAAAGCTGACATCACCATTTCGAACAAGCTACCAAGGGTTAACAGGATCGGCCCACCAAATTGTAAACAACGGGGAATATTAATCATGGCGGCAAACCAGCCAAAAACTTTAGGTGAAAGCACAATGCCCATTGAGACGACAAATAAACTTAAGGCCCGTTCTGAGTCAAATACTGGCCAGGTCGGAAACAGCGATGGATTGGCAAAGTATTCGGGGCGTATAAAAGTAGCCTGAATGGCAATTGCAAGCCCGACCATAATTAAAGCTAACCAGAAAACCGCGCTCAGGTAGGACATTACCCCGGAAAACAGATGCAGCCGGGTTGGCAGGACAAACCCTCGTGCAAACATAAAAGCCGTATGCTGTAAATTACCCTGACACCATCTGCGATCACGAATCATCACATCAATCAGCGAAGGTGGCGCTTCTTCAAATGAAGCCTCAATATCGGTATCAAAACGTACCCCCCAACCGGCACGACGAAGCAGCGCAGCTTCAATAAAGTCATGACTTAAAACATGGCCGCCAAAAGGCGCTTTACCGGGCAGAATCGGAAGGTGACAGGATTCTGCAAAAGCCCTGGTGCGGATGATGGCATTGTGTCCCCAGAAATTTGATGACAAGCCATGCCAGGAAGACAAACCTTCCGCATAGATAGGGCCAATACACTGATTGGCGAACTGCTGCAACCGGCCGTAAAGCGTATTGGCAAAAACCAGCGTCGGCAGGGTTTGAATCAGACCCACGCTAGGTGCTGCCGCCAGACGACGCGATAATGTCAGCATGGACTCTGCGCTCATTATGCTGTCAGCATCAAGCACAATCATGGCATCATAATCACCGCCCCAACGTTGAACCCAGTCACCTATATTGCCGGCTTTACGTTCACTGTTTTGGTGCCGACGACGGTAATAAACCGGACAGCCCTGCTCGTTTTTATTAATCAGATCCCGGAATATATCTTCCTCAGCAATCCATGCATCGGCTCGGTTGGTATCACTGAGAATAAAGAAAGCATATTTGCCGGGAGCTTTGGCCATTAGATCAGAATTCATCGCCTCTATCGTGGCCCTGATACGAACCGGATCCTCATTATAAATCGGTAGCAGGATAGCTGTCTTGAAGGGGGCATCTATTTCACAGGGTTTAATTAAACGCGGCTTAAGATGCAACAGAAAACCCAATAATGCCTGTGAAAAAGCAAAAGCCATCCAGATAAAGTTAATGCTGAACAGCACTAAAAAGACCAACTGTAAACTGGTGATTGTATTAGTGGTGAGCACGTAATACATTTCGGTAATACCATAAAAAGATAGACCGACAGTGACAGCAAACACAAACAATCGTGCCAAGAGCGTGCGGATAATATAGAAAATAGACTGTTGGCTATTTTCCATTTTGAAACCTTGTTCTGCAACCTCATGACGAGACATTAAAAGTGGAGATTCATCAGGTAATGCGCGTCCGGCATGTTCGCTCATAGAGGCCAATCCTCGGAGGTAAACCGGTAAAGCCAGGTCATACCAATCGGTTTATCATTCTCTTTAAGCTGTACACGTAATTCAGCCACATCGGCATCTTGAGGATCAAATGTAACAAAGACTCTTGCGCCGTTAATATCGGGATTGGATTCAATTCGAGACTCCAAAACAGCTCCGCTGCTGATATTTGCATCTATTTTAATATTGTTGAAATCATCTGCTTTAAGGTTGCTGTAATCGATAACTATTTCGTTTTTATCCGTATCTAATTTTCGACCACCGGCAGTGCGAACAACGCTCACTTTTCCCAGTGCTTTTGGAATGCTATCAGGCCATGTAAGTTGGTATGAGTAAGCGAATGGCTGATCCTTTTTCAAGCCTTCTTCTGGTTCCCAATAGGCAACAATATTATCGTTGATCTCAGAATCTGATGGGATCTCAACAAGTTTGACCTTACCTTTACCCCAATCAGATGATGGTTTAACCCAGACCGATGGTCGGAGATGATATTTCGCTTCAAGATCTTGATAATAATCTAATTGTCGATGCGGCTGAATAAGACCAAATCCTTTGAGGTGTTCGCCAGTAAAGGAACTCACCTGTAATTGGCGAGGATTATTGAGTGGCCGCCAAATTTTCTCATCATTGCCATTTTCTATCAGCAGTCCTTCAGAGTCATGCACAGCAGGACGATAATCTGCGCTGTCAGAGCGATCTATACCACCATACATAAACATTGACGTTAAAGGTGCCAGACCAACATGCTGAACATCCTGCCGTGGGAAAAGGATAACATCGACATCCATCCGGGTCGGTTCGCCCGGGTAAATAGCAAAACGATATGCACCCGACACACTTATACTGTCTAGCAAAGCGTGAACGACAATCGCCTTTTGGTCGCTGGATGGACGTTCGATCCAGAACTTTTTAAACAGAGGAAATTCTTCGCCTTTGGGATCGGCGACATTGATTGCAAGTCCACGCGTGGACAAACCATAGGCTTGCCCTTTGGATACCCCGCGAAAATAACTTGCCCCCTGAAAAACAAGGAACTCATCATTATAGTCATCGCGATTGATTGGGTAATGCAGACGGAAACCCGCATATTTACCGACTTCTGCCAGTATTTTACCAATTGATTCATCCGGCACTCTGAATGATGATTCAGACAGTTCAACCGGAGATGATTTACCACTCTCGACCAGGTCAATGTCAATCAAATTTTTGTAGAGAAATCCAGGCGCAAATAATTGTATGGAAAAGGGAGTGGGAGCACCGCCCCAAATAGCCGCATCTTCTTGGAAATTAATTTGACGGTATGTTGAATAGTCTATTTTTGTCAGCGAGTCAGGCGTTTTTTGCGGTTCCGTAAAGGGCTCCTGGGAGAGTTTGCGGGCTATCTCGACTACAGTATCACGGGAGAACTTCTTTCCATCGGCATTTGATCCTGACGCTTGTGCATAGACAGCACTTGTCCATGATACTAATAAGAGTGATAACAACAGGTTGGTCAAACCTTTTAGCGAAAATCGACCATCGACCCTTTGTTTAACAGATGAATCACAAAACATACTAAAAATTCCTTATAGAAAATTCACAAAATAATTCCAGAACCTCATGCTAATGGCTAATCTAAAAATATGATTTTAACCGAAGCGTATTGGAATCTAACTCGTTTAACACATGCTTACTATTATGAGCGTAGCGATTTTAAGCGTAGCTCTGTTCCTGAATCAAGAAAAATTTTAAGCAGTTAAAATCCGCGAATTAGGAAAAGAAAAATCAACACGACGGTGCTTTTCACGGCACAATCTAGCCAGTAAATCTAAGTTGAAACTTGAGCATAGAGCCTACCACATATATATTATGAAGCCCACGAGATCAAAAATCATCGCCTAAAAATAAGCCCACTTTGGCAAAATAATTACTTGATTGATAATTGCAGGGCCGGAATCAAGTCAGCTTTGTTACATTTCGAGGCTGATAATAAAATAATATAGGTAGTTTTGCCCCTTTACAGGTTAATTTGATATTAAACTTACTCAACCAAAGCATGTTCATTTTACAAGGAAGTTTTGAAGCTATGAAGCTAATTATTGATAAATACATTGGATGTTCAATAGCGTTCAGGTATCTGCAGCGCTATTTTTTTCGAAAAACAACTTTATTATTAGGCTTATGGTATCTAGCCAAACACCGTCTAATGGGTATGAAAGCGTTATAACCACTTTAATCAGGCTCATTAGGAATAGATGAGATTCCAGCACAATATGCTCGCCGTATTAGTCAGTTTTCCAATATCACCCAAAGGCTGGTTTAATAAAAATGCAGTACAAGCTTGCTTTATCCATTAGTTATAGAGGATGAAAGCATTTGTTTCCTTCTTCTATATGTGGAGGGGGCTTTTTTCTTTACCCAGGTGAGTATGTTATCCTGATAATGTACTGCGATTGTTAAGCTGTACCTAGAATACTTCCAGAACAACAACCGCAAGGGTAAAAACGATGATACGTAAATTTTTAATTACCGCATTTATATTAAGTGCAGTTACAGCTTGTGATCGTAATGATAAAACTATGGAACCAGACACAGCCGTAGAGCAGATCCAGAATGAGGCCGGAGATATGCTTGATAGTGCTAAAGATACCGCAGGTGATGCACTAGATAGTACGACAGAGATGGCTGATGACGTGTCGGATGCGAGCGTAGATGCTTACGATGACAGCAAAGATGCTGCGACAGAGATGGCTGATGACGTGTCGGATGCGAGCATAGATGCTTACGATGACAGCAAAGATGCTACGACAGACGTTGTTGATGACATTGAAGATGAAACTAAATAAAACAAAAGTGAGCTGAGGGTCAGCTCACTTTTTTTGCTTTATCAACTATTCGGGTCATACCATTCGAGCAAAACGCTAGGCCCCCTTATTCCTTGCTTTGATGATTAATAACAGCCGTTAATTCGTCATTGATATAGTTCAAGGACATATT
>JBLIEH010000038.1:0-10431 GCA_047632875.1 Psychromonas sp.
GTGATAGGTTCTCGTTTTTGATCAACGACTATCTGTGCATTTTTGATTAAACATGCTTGCTGGGAATCTTTATCCTGCAAATAAAAAGCCGTTGTTACATATTCATAATCAAGCTTATAGATAGTTTTCATATAACCAAAAAAAAGCGAATAATTTAATTTTAAAGGGGTAGCTAAAACACTGTTAGTCGTCATTGTTAGCAATAAAACCAAAAAAAATCCCAAGCGCATTCTTATTTCCTTTTCTATTTTTTACTCATTCGTTGCTGCAAACTAGGCATCAAAGCCAGAACTACGATCATTATCATCATCTTCTGCCGGTGAGTTCTTTTCTACCGCAATAACACTCACACCACAAACTTGGCGGTAAATAATGCCCATTAAATTAAAATAAAAAGGAACAAAAAACAATAAACCTAAACCAGAAGGGATAATGGCGACAAAAAACAGCAATATCGATATCATATAAATGAAGGAAAATTGCAGTAAGTTTTTATTTACCAGCTTAAAAGATAATGTCACCGCGAGGAAGGGTGTTAATTTTTTTTCTGCAACCAGGGGATTCACCAGACAAAAGGCCATGTTGAAATATAACAGAGCAACAATAGACAGCTGTAAACCAATACTGCCAAATAGCTGCGTTAATCCCAGGGTGACAAGATTAGAGATCAAACTGATAATCATGGTTGCCAGTGATAGTTTCAATATTAGGTTAAAGTATTTAAATAGATCATTCGATTTAGTTTTTAAACCAACAGAGTGATGAATACCCATCATTTGTAATGCCGTTAATAGCGGCGGTGCAAGCAATAAAGTGACAACATAATTAAGCACCATTTGCATGGTCTCTTCGCCTTCGCCAAAAGCATCAAAAATATAGACGTATGCAAGGCCTAATAGACCAACAGTCACAAAACTTGCAACAGCCAGGGGCAGGTAATTCTTTCTGGTGATAACAAAAGCGTCTTTAAAAAGAGACTTAAGATCGAAGCGATGACCTTCGCTGAGTGACTTTTTAATATCACCCCCTAAAATAAAATGTTTTTCACTCATACAAGCTAATTACCCTAAATAAAATAAAGTTTGTCATTGTTTATTACCAATCGGTTTAATGATCCAAGGAAGGAGCTGTCACTGTTGTGGTATAAACTATAAATGCAGACCCATTGTAGGGAGTTCCATTAGCTTTTCAAGTTTATTGATTGCTTACGGGCAATTGATTAATCAATTGCCCGTAAGCAAATTAGTTGCAGATGCAGGAATCAGGGAAACGTCGAATATTCACCTTCAAGTCCTTTGGTTAGCTAATATAGTCTTAACCAAATCAGGGACTAATATCGTGGCCTTTCCTTGCAGAACTTGGTCAAAATGACTATGAATTTCACTCGCTTCTAAATTTAACTCAATGGAAAATGCACCAACACTTTTAGCTTCTTCAACAAATCCTGCGGCAGGATAAACCGTGCCTGAGGTGCCAATAGCAATAAACAGATCTGCTTGTGATAAATGATGGTAAATAATATCTAAACCCAGCGGCATTTCACCAAACCAAACTATATGTGGCCGTAATGCCGATGGATATTGACAACAGTGGCATAAATCACCGATCCTAATATCATCATTACATTCAATAATTTGATTGCTTTTAGGGCAACGAGACTTTAATAGTTCGCCGTGCATATGAATAACATTTTTAGATCCGGCCTGCTCATGTAAGTTATCAATATTTTGCGTTACCAGTAAAAATTCACCGTCAAAATTCGCCTCTAATTCTGCCAAGGCAAAATGAGCCGCATTAGGTTTTTTATTCCCTAAACAAAAATCTCGGCGACGTTGATTATAAAAATCGAGTACCAATTCCGGATTTTTTTTATATCCTTCGACGGTAGCGACATCCTCTAATTTATGGTTTTCCCACAGACCATTCGTATCTCGAAAGGTTTGAATACCGGATTCGGCGGATGTGCCTGCACCGGTTAACACGACTATTTTTTTATATTGATGGAATGACAAAAAATACCTCATTAGCTTGCTAGCCGTTCATTTAGAAAAACTCAACCCTATTCTTATATTGAGAAGTGTGCGATTAACTCCGCAACATCACCGGCGCGACTGAAATCGCCCTTCCGCAAAAGATCTTTATATTAAACGGATCAATATGATTGAACAATTTTGTAACCTAATACCAAATCCATTAATTTTATAATTAGAACAACTAGTTACTGCAATTAATGCCGTGCTTTCATGGGTTTTCCCGGCACCTAAATAGATCACCTAATGAGTGGAATTGGTATAACTGGACGCAGTAACAACTGACAATTGTATCTTGAATTAGAGAATAAAATTGCAGGATAGTTCATAACTTTGAAGCAATTCTCTTCAAATATTATTTATTTAAGCGCAGGAAAAAGGATCAAAGCAATGTATTAACGGCAGTCATTTTTTGATCTAACGATAAAAATGGTAAGGAAGTGATGGATAAAATCAAGTCGCAAGGAAAAAAGCGTTTAATCGCTCGCTAGCAGCTATTTTAATCAGCATAAATAGGAGGATTTAACCAGGTCAAAATGAGGATAAAAAAGCCGCTAATGCGACTTTTTTATCATCCGATCCTTAGTTATTCCGCTGTATCAGGTAGATTTTTTTCTACCAATTCTTTTAGTTTCTGTCCAGCTCTAAATGTCACCACGCGACGGGCAGCAATAGGAATATCTTCGCCAGTTTTAGGATTACGGCCTGGACGCTCACTTTTATCTTTTAATTCAAAGCCACCAAAACCCGAAATTTTCACCGCTTCTCCATTTTCCAGTGTCGCTTTAATTTATTCAAAAAACGATTCAACAAACTCTTTTGCTTCACGTTTGCTTAAACCAATATTTTCCGATAAATGTGCCGCTATTTCAGCTTTAGTCAGTGCCATAATTTAATCTCTCAATGATGCATTAAATTTCGTAGAAACCGCTTCAACAATTTTAGTGACATTGTCAGCAATCTCCTGTTCTTCCAAGGTGCGTGTTGTATCTTGCAAGATCAAGCCTATCGCTAAACTTTTCTTACCCTTTTCAACGCCTTGCCCTTGGTATACGTCAAATAAGTTTATGCCAACTAATTGGGTTCCGCCAATTTTTTCTATAAATTTTAGTACGTTACCTGCATTTAATTGCTCATCTACGACAAATGCCAAGTCACGATGATTAGCCGGGAACTTAGAAATGTCACCAGCAGAAGGCAATTTACGGGTGCTGATCTGCGCCAGTTCAATTTCAAACACAATCGCGCTGCCATTCAGTGCAAAGGGTTTAGTTAGACTGGGATGTAAGGTACCAATATAACCAATGTTTTTACCCTCACGATAGATGCCGGCAGACTGGCCGGGGTGCAGCGCACTATGTTGCTCTGCTCTAAACTCAAAACTTAGTCCGTCAGAGCATAAGTCCAATAACGCTTGCAGATCCGCTTTCAGGTCAAAAAAATCAACCGGGCGCGTTGTTATATCCCAGTGTTCATCATTTAAATTACCGACAATGACCGCTGATAGCATCTCTTCCTGACGAATGCCATTTTCAGCATTTTGATCTTTTGTAAAACGTAAACCCGTCTCAAATAAACGCACACGATTTTGCTGGCGTTTCTGGTTTTTAGACACACTCTCTAATAACCCTGTCCAGAGACTCACGCGCATGGCTGACATATCTTTAGAGATAGGATGCGGTAAAATTAATGCATCGGCTTCGGGATGCAATTTCAGCTGTTTATCCGGATCTACAAAGCTGTAAGTGATGGCTTCCTGGTATTCACGCCCCACTAATACATCACGGACGTTAGAAAGTTTTAATCTTGCTTCATTATGGCTGGCCATGATTAATGGCGCTAAAGGTGCAACATTGGGAATATTGTCGTAACCGTAAACCCGTGCGACCTCTTCGATAAGATCTTCTTCAATCTCCATATCAAAACGGTAGGTTGGTGCAATAATTTCCCAACCTTCGGTGGTTACCTTAACGTCACAACCTAGCTGAGTCAAAATAGTGGTCACACGATCAGATTCAATAGAGATCCCGATCAAACGGTCTAGTTTACTACGACGTAAGGTGATATTCGCTTGAGTTGGGATATGCTGTTCGCTATATGCTTCGGTAACGGGCCCCACTTCACCACCACAAATAGACACTAACAGCTGCGTTGCCCGCTCCATCGCTTTAGTTTGTAATAAAGGGTCAACACCACGCTCGTAACGGTGAGAAGCATCGGTGTGCAGACCATAAGCACGCGCTCGCCCGGCAATCGCAAGCGGTGCAAAGAAAGCACTTTCTAAGAAAATATTCGTGGTCCCTTGTGAAACGCCTGAGTCTAACCCACCAAAAATACCCGCCATTGCCAGTGTTTGTCTGCTGTCGGCAATCACCAATGTATCGGCATTTAGTTTAACTTCTTTGCCATCTAACAAGGTCAGTTTCTCATCAACTTGCGCAAGACGCACTTCAATGCCACCCTCTAATTTATCTAAATCAAAGGCATGCATCGGATGACCGAATTCAAGTAAAACATATTGAGTAATATCAACCACGGCATCAACACTGCGCACACCACAACGGCGGAGTTTTTCAACCATCCACAGGGGGGTTTTAGCCTGTTGATTAATACCGCGAATAACCCGGCCTAAATAACGCGGGCATGCAGCAGGTGCTTGTAAATTAATAGCGATTTGCTCGCTAAGCGTGACGGCAGCATTCTCCCAAGTCGGCTCATTCACAGAAACACTGTTTAACACACCAACTTCTCGGGCAAGACCTGCAATGCCTAAACAATCTGCGCGGTTAGCCGTTAAATCAACATCGATAGTGATATCATCTAAATGTAATAATTTACGCACACAAGTGCCTACGGGCGCTGCCTGCGGTAATTCTAAAATACCTTCTGAATTTTCTGCCATACCCAGTTCGGATTCACTGCATAACATGCCGGCTGATGGCTGGCCGCGCAGTTCTGCTTGTTTGATTTCAAAATCACCGGGTAACACAGCGCCAACAACGGCAACTGCTACTTTTATGCCTAAACGGCAATTTTTAGCACCACAAACTATATCAATTAACTGCTCGGCACCGACATTGATTTTGGTCACTTGTAATTTATCTGCATCCGGGTGAGGACCGCATTCAACCACTTCACCCACAAGCACTTTTGTAAATTGACCGGCAACTGGCGTTACATCATCAACTTCCAGCCCTGCCATGGTAATTTGATGGATTAATTCATCACGTGTAATTTCCGGGTTCACCCATTCTCGTAACCAAGCTTCACTAAATTTCATTATTCTAACCCTTACTTAAATTGCTTGAGGAAACGGAGATCGTTTTCGAAGAAAGAACGTAAATCATTTACGCCATAACGTAACATCGTTAATCGCTCAACACCCATACCGAATGCAAAACCTGAATATTTTTCCGGATCCACGCCCATTGAACGTAATACAGTCGGGTGAACCATGCCGCAGCCTAAGACTTCTAACCAGCCATTTTTACCTAACACATCCACTTCCGCAGAAGGTTCAGTAAAAGGGAAATAAGAAGGACGGAAACGGACCTCTAAATCCTCTTCAAAAAAGTTATGCAGGAAGGCATGCAGAACACCTTTAAGCTGCGTAAAGCTGACGTTCTCTGCAATCATCAAACCTTCAACCTGATGGAACATAGGAGTATGTGTCTGGTCGTAATCATTACGGTAAACACGTCCCGGAGAGATAATACGAATAGGTGGATTTTCTTTTTCCATAGTACGAATCTGCACACCTGAGGTTTGGGTGCGCAATACCAGTTCAGGGTTAAAGTAGAAGGTATCATGTTCAGCACGCGCAGGATGATGCGCAGGAATATTTAAGGCATCAAAATTATGATAAGCATCTTCAACTTCCGGTCCAGTTTTAACCTCAAAACCTAATTCAGCAAAAAACTCAGTAATACGATCAACGGTGCGCGTCACCGGATGTACACCGCCGAGCAAAGCGCCACGTCCGGGCAAGGTGACATCAATGGTTTCTTGAGCGAGCCGAGCATTTAAAACTTCAGCTTCCATCGCCTGCTTGCGTGCAACTAAAACAGCTTGAATGGCTTGTTTTGCTTTATTAATCATTTGACCGGCAGCGGGTTTTTCTGCAGGAGGCAGTTTACCTAAGCCTTTCATCTGCTCAGTCATTAAGCCTTTTTTACCCAAGTATTGGAGACGAATTTGTTCTAATTCGTTGCCGTCGGCGGCATTCTCTATCTGTTGTTGCGCATTAGCAACGATTTCATCAAGGTGTTGCATTCGTTTAATCTCATATGTGAAGCAAGCAATAACCATCGTATTGATTGGATTTTAAGAAAAATAGCAATCGATTTTACTAAAATCAGAGAGAGTTGGCTAGTACATAGACGAAATGAAAGGCCGTAACACAATAATTAACCTAAATAAATCAACTATCAATGCTGCCCGCAGAAAAGTTATCACAAATAAAACCAGCCAGCTTATGGTTAAAACACCTTAACATCCTGCATCTTAATTTTGAAATATTTCACTTAGGCTCAACTGTCCAGTGTTGTTCAATCAACAAGGTGTCACCCTCAAAAATACGCCCGGTAAAATGATCATTTGTAAACAACTGGCCAACACCTTTAGGGGTGCCCGTCATCAGCACATCCCCCGCTTCAAAACTCATAAAACAGCTGACTTCAGAGATAATTTCAGTGGGTTTATGGATCATTAAATCAACATTTGCATATTGGATTAATTTGTCGTTGATCAATAACTGCAGCGACAAGCTCTGTACTTCACCGCTAAAACTGACAAATTCACTGAACACCGCAGACTTATCAAAGGCCTTGGCACGCTCCCAGGGTAAACCTTGTGTTTTTAATATTGATTGTAAAGCGCGTTTAGTCAGATCTAAGCCAAAACCAACGGCGCTTATTTTCCCTGCATTGATAACAAATGAAAGTTCAGCTTCATAATGAATGGCTTCAACGTCATTACTGACTATTTCCTCAGAAATAGCGGAATTAGGTTTAACAAAAATAACCGCTTGTGTTGGCACCTCATTATTTAACTCTTTAATATGCTCAACATAATTACGGCCAATACAGACCACTTTAGAAGGGTAAAATAATTTTCCATCAATCTTTATGTGTTTCATCTAATCACCTGTTTTTAGGTTAATAAATATAATCATCCTGCGGTTAAACGATGCAACAGCAACTTCACAACAGGAAATCAGCGCAGCTAACCCGAAATTTAGTGCTGATTACAAACTATCTGCTTTTACCGGTTTTGCAGTATCGTAGACCAGTTCATAATAGTGATTATGGTTAAACTCAAAGTCCTGAATCACAGAACGTTGTAATTTTTTAGTGTGAGCCGCAAAAGAACGCTGATTAATTTTATTAATGAAAGTCACTAAAATCGGGTAGCGCTTGGCCATTTCGATCCGGGAAAAATCAAAAATCTCCTCCAACATGCCGGAGCCACGATAACTTTTATCAATGCAAACCGGGCCATATTGATAGGAATTATCAACACTTAAGCTTTACCCTAAATAGGTTAAATTCGGTAAACCTTTGATCATATAGGAAAAAACTGGCCATTTTGACCAAAATCACCAGGAAGCGGCCATCACGTAAGCAACAACTTGCCCCCCTTCTTTAGCGATAAATAAACCCTGATCTTGATTAATCAGATCCCTTAACTGCTGCACGGTAAATGCGGTGGTTACAAAACCGTCTTTTTTATCCTGTTCGCTGATAGTATCAACCTGATATTTCGCATGCAGCGCCAATATAGCCGGAATATCGCTTAACTCAGCAATTTTAAATGCCATTTTCAAACCTCTTAATACGTTGTTCGGTCAATTCAAAAAGACACATGACTTTGTACATTTTTATACTAAAGTGCATAAAATAATACGTGAAAAGTAATATTAAAAACACTTTTAAGCAAAACAGATTAAAAAATCCTGACTAGATCCATTCCTAAGCAGCTTGTCCGACGCTGAAACCAACCCGGGCAAAAATAAGCGATAACATTTACATCCCCACAAAAAGTAAGTACTCTGCGCGTTTTCCGTTATATGAATGTACTCATTCCTGTAACAACTCAGATTTAAAATACATTTTTAGGGTGGTAAATGTGACGGCCAAAGTGATTTCAGAAGTAACGACCGAAATGTCGGCAAAAAAAACGCATAATCTGGCGACGATACTAACCTTTATTGTGCCTTCATTAATCGGCCTTTTACTGTTTATGACACCAGTTTCTTATCAGGGTGACATTACTATCCCCATTGCAATTGTTGCTAAGGCGCTGCTGAGTCTGCTCGGAGATTCAATAACCGCCGTTGTGACGGGTGTTGTGCTCTTTACGGCCTTGATGACGCTGATTAATAAATTTTTCAAGCTCTCATTTATTCAACGCAATGATTTTTTAAAAGGCTTATTAGATGTTTCTCCCGTCTGGTTTGTGATCCGCCTGCTGGGTGCCATCTTTATTGTTATGACTTTCTTTACTGTCGGCCCTGAAGCAATTCATTCCGGCAATACCGGTGCACTGGTTTTAAACGATCTGCTGCCGATTCTATTTTGTGTGTTTATTTTTGCCGGGATGTTACTGCCGCTTTTATTGAACTTTGGTCTGCTTGAGCTGTTCGGCACATTATTAACCAAGGTGATGCGCCCGGTGTTTAATCTTCCGGGTCGCAGTGCGATTGATTGCATGGCATCCTGGTTAGGCGATGGCAGTGTTGGCATTTTACTGACCAGCAAACAGTATGAGTCTCGTTTTTACACGCAGCGTGAAGCGGCGGTGATCGGGACTACATTTTCTGCGGTTTCCATTACCTTCTCTTTGGTGGTTCTCTCACAGGTTAGACTTGAACATCTGTTTGTGCCTTTTTATCTGGCCGTTTGTGCTGCTGGTGTGGTTGCGGCGATTGTAGTGCCCAAACTCCCCCCACTTTCCTGGAAGAAAGACAAATATATCGATGGCAGCGAATTATGCGCCGATGATGAGGTAACGCCTGCCGGCCATAATGTTTTCTCCTGGGGGATGGATCATGCTTTAAACAGAGCGGCAAACACGCCTGGTTTTAAGGCGACTTGTACTGACGGGCTTAAAAATGTCATTGAGATGGTCTTTGGTGTTATCCCGGTGATCATGGCAATTGGTACAATGGCACTGGTTGTTGTTGAATACACGCTTATTTTTGAGTACTTGGGTTATCCGTTTATTCCTTTTCTGGAGTTGCTGCAGATTCCGGAAGCCGCTGAAGCATCAAAAACCATTGTGGTTGGTTTTGCTGATATGTTTATCCCCTCTATTCTTGCGGCTTCAATCGAATCGGATATGACCCGTTTTGTGATTGCGGCAATGTCCGTAACTCAGCTTATCTATATGAGTGAGATTGGTGCGTTGATGCTGGGCAGTAAGATCCCGGTCAATGTTGCTGAGCTTTTTGTGGTTTTCATTTTAAGAACCTTAGTGACTTTGCCGGTGATCGCCGGCATTGCACACCTGATTTTTTAACTTATTTCCAAATTGCTTAAAGATGCAGCCATCGCTAAGTAGTTTGGGTAAATCAACGGCACAGGAAATAAAAAAACACAATGGATACTTCCGCTTATCTGCATGCATTAACTGCCCTCTTTGTTATTATCGATCCGATCGGTGCCGCCCTTATTTTTAACTCCTTAACCGGGGATTTTGATAAGAAACACCGCAACGTAATGGCGGTAAAAGCGGTGCTTATTAGCGGCGTCACCCTGATCCTGTTTGGTAATTACGGGGAAGCTCTGTTTGCACACCTGGGTATCAATATTAATTCACTGCGTATCTCGGGTGGTTTACTGCTCTTTTACACGGCCTTTAATATGGTGACCAAAGCAACAGGAATAATGTCTGTCGACAAGAATGATGATATATCAGTCTTTCCTATGTCTATCCCTATGATTTCCGGGCCAGGTACATTAACGCTGTCGATTCTGCTGTTTTCGCACACCACGGAGCTCTCCGGCAAACTTGCGGTTTCAGGGGCGATTATCAGCATCTTAGCGCTTACCCTGTTTTTTATGCTGGTGTCGAAATACCTGAAGAAGATTATCGGTAAGACTGGTGATGAAATTTTAAAACGTTTCTTCGGGGTTATCCTTGCAGCCCTTGCAATTCAGTTTATCTACGATGGCATTAAGAATATCGGGTTTTAAACATTCATTTTTATGATGAAGTGTGTGTGGTGATTTTTTGTAACAAACTTAAAGGTATTACCACAGAGGCGCTGCGCGCTACACGGAGTAATGACTAAAACATAGGCTATTAAGCTAATTATTGTTTGTTTTGTCTTTTCCTCCTTTAACTCTGTGTCCTCTATTGATGAAGAAGAATCGAAACAAGTTTTTGCAGTCTGATGAAG
>JBLIEH010000039.1:0-10290 GCA_047632875.1 Psychromonas sp.
GCTTCTGCAGCCGGCAAGCACTGCTGGAGGACAGCCATGAACGATACCGAACTCAGCGTAGCCGTTGATACATTACTGGTCGCGCGAAATCCTCGGCACATGCAGGTCGCCAGGGCGGCGCTAAATCCCGGGTACTATCTGCGGGCTGCAAAACATCTCAAGGATATTCGCGGCGTGGTCATCATTGGCACCGGCTTTCCCGTAAACGCCACTTTTGAAACGGACGGACCGGTGGGCGCAATAGCCTTATATGACGCCCTGGAGACACTAGGAGCAGAGCCCATCATAGCCTGCGGGCAACCCTTGTCGAAATCACTCATCGACAGTTATCGTGTGCTGGAATTGACCGCAAGCAGCCTTGCGGCCGCGCATATCGAAACCCGCGAGCAACTGGAATTACTACAACCCAGTGCGGTTGTTTCAATTGAACGCCCGGGGCTGGCAGCCGATGGTCGTTACTACAATATGCGCTCAGAGGATATTACCGAGCACAGTGCTTTCTTCGACCCCCTTATGAGTAGCGCAAATTGTGCCACTATTGCTATCGGTGACGGTGGTAATGAGATCGGCATGGGCAAAATTAATCAGGCTATGGCTACTCTGGATATCAACCCATCGGTCACCGACTGCGATGAATTGCTGGTGGCAGACGTCTCTAACTGGGGAGCCTATGGCCTGATTACTTTTTTGGCCGTCTGGGCGAAACAGGATCTGCTGGCGCAGATCTCACCCGTGGCAATTCTGGAATACCTTTCTGCCAGGGGCAGCGTTGATGGTGTCACTCGGGAAAATACCTTGACCGAGGATGGCTTGCAAGCCGAGGAAGGTTTGGGGGTTATTCGGGACCTGCGTCTATTGGCAGGATTTTTGGAGAACTGATTTTTTTACCCGCGTGTGCGCATAAATTAATTTTTTACTGCTAATACCAAAAGAAAGAATTAAGCGATCAGGTTTACGCTCTCCTGTTCAATTGGATTTAGCGCTGGCGAATAAAGGGGAAGGTACATAATTGATAAATTGTCAAATTTAATGGCGGTTTTATGTGAATGCCAACTAGCACTAATCATGACAACAACCGCATAGCTCGTAGGGCGCGCTCCTATTTCCTGCCTGCGGTGCATAGAATGCAGCCTACCGATAACATAATACTCATTCCATTAATTAACTTACCGTGTCGATTCAATTTCTTGAATAGCGTGTTTTCACTCTCTCTAGATCACGGATAAAAATATTCCATGCTCGGCTACATTCATTAACAGCAAAAGAAATAATTAAATGATCTCATTGTAAAAAATCACAAATCCTTCAACTGTTGATTTAAATGGATATTTTAACCTTTTAATTAAGATGACAATTTAATTTCTTTTGGTAGAACAACAATGAGCAGAGTATATTTAAATAGTGACCAATAAGGAGAATCGGGTTCTCCTTATTAAGTCCTTTTTTATATTCTATTAAGTCGAAAAGTTAACCCCAATAAAGCCGTTCTTTGCCGTCAAACCAGCCAAGTGTAAAACTAATGCTAAGGTTTAAAACCTATTAACCTCGCGTTGTTTGGGTAGTTTAATTTTAATACGGCCAATGCATTCCTTTTCGGCTCTTCAATACCTAATACTTCGTAACTTGCAATCATGATTTCCAGCGCCTGTTCAACAGCCGGGGTATCTGGGTAATTATTTAACACTATTTTGCAGCGGTTAATAGCGGCAATATAAGCTTCACGTTTGAGATACCACTGCGCAATCCCAATTTCATAACGTGCTAAACGATCTTTGAGATATATGATTCTTTGTTGCGCATCGACAGCGTATTCACTGTTTGGGTAATATTTGATAACTCTTGATAAGTCTTTGAAGGCTTGGAGTGAATTGTTTGGATCCCTGTTATATCGATCAATACCAAATAAGTCCTGAAAAAATTGCTGATCTGCACCCATGTAGGTTAAACCACGCATATAATAAATATAATCAAGATCGGGATGGGTTGGATTGAGGCGCAGAAAACGGTCAATGTTAGCCAGTGCAAACGCTGTTTCACCGCGTTTGTAATAAGCGTAAATCAGATCCAATTGTACCTGATCTGAATGAGGCCCGAAGGGGTAGCGGGTATCCAAAGCCTCTAAAATTTCAGATGCTTTTTCAAAACTTGCCGACTCTAATGCTTGTTTTGCCTGTTCATAAAGAACCGTGGGTGGTTTATCTTCCACTTTAGGTTTTTCAGCTTTTTTAGATGAACAACCGGTGCTTAATAAAACAATCACAAGAGAGGAGGTTATTAGTCTGAGGATCTTTTTCATAAGTGTTATAATGCCAATGCAGATAAAGGTACAGTATCTTCTATCAACCCAGAAAAGAAAAGTTAAAAAAGATAAAATGTGACTGTATCACAGCTAAATGAATCTTATTTATCGCATTTTGATTAAATTACCCCCACCAGGGGAAAAGAATTAATCCCTTTGCTATCAAACAATAGTGTAGAAAAAGAGAACAATATATGAGTCAAGAGTTAAACCTTACCGCAGAAGTCACTGACCAACAACTTGGATTTCGAGTAGATCAGGCAGTAGCGTCACTATTCCCTGACTATTCGCGCACGCGGATTAAAGAATGGATTTTGGCTGATATGATCAAAATTGATGGCGAAGTCGTTAATCGTCCTCGTGAAAAAGTTTATACCGGGCAAACGGTAACAGTGCAAGCCGTACTCGAAGATGAAGTGGTTTTTAAAGCGCAAAAGATTAAATTAGAAATTGTCTATGAAGATGATGATATTTTAGTGATCAACAAACCCGCTGGTTTAGTCGTGCATCCCGGTGCAGGTAATCCCGATGGTACTGTCTTAAATGCACTACTGCATCATTATCCGAAAATTATTGAAGTACCCCGAGCAGGTATTGTGCATCGTTTAGATAAAGACACAACCGGCCTAATGGTTGTTGCTAAGACGGTGCCGGCACAAACGCATTTGGTGACCAGTTTACAAGCGCGTGAAATCACCCGCGAGTACGAAGCGATTGCGATGGGAAGTTTTACTGCTGGAGGGTTTGTAGAAGCGCCTATTGGGCGTGATAAAGTACATCGCGTTAAGATGGCGGTTAATTCAACGGGCGGAAAACATGCCTTGACCCATTATCGTGTCTCAGAGAAATATCGTGCCCATACGCGCTTGCGATTACGCCTTGAAACCGGTCGTACACACCAAATTCGTGTCCATATGATGCATATTGGCCATGTACTGGCGGGTGATCCCGTTTATGGCGGTCGTCCTCGTCCGCCTAAAGGTGCTTCAGAAGCGTTATTAGAAACCTTACGTGGTTTTAGGCGCCAGGCACTTCATGCCACTATGTTACGTTTAGCGCACCCTATTACCGGTGAAATGATGGAATGGCATGCGCCACTGCCGGACGATATGGCTGAATTAGCAGAAGCGTTGCGCCAGGATATGATTCTGCATGGTGGTTAATAGCTGAGGTCTTGCGGCAAGCTATTATTTACAACGTTGCGGCTAACCGCAGAGGTCTTACACTAAGATATGATTCACAATATTGAGGCTAATAAGCACTCTGAAGTGCAGTTGCTAAAACCAAACTGGTCTGCTCCTGCACATATCCAAGCCTTCTCCAGCACCCGCCTGGGTGGGGATAGCCTGGATCCTTATGCAGGGCTAAATTTAGGTTTACATGTTGGCGATGAGCCTCTTATTGTCGGCAAAAATCGCAGCACCTTAGCTAAAACTTTGTCTTTACCCGAAAAGCTTTTCTGGTTAAATCAGACTCACAGTACGACTTTACTCAAGCTTGAAGAAAACACTGCAAGTGGCCTTACCGCTGATGCGGCGTGGACTCGTTGTAAAAACACCCCCTGTATTGTGATGACGGCCGATTGTTTACCGCTGCTTATTACCGACAAGCTTGGCACTTTTGTTGCTGCTATCCACGCCGGATGGCGAGGTTTATGTGATGGTATTATTGAAAAATCAATTAACACTATTTGCGGACAGCTAGCCGTTAATGCCAAGGATTTACTGGTTTGGTTAGGACCCTGTATCGGCAAAAATGCTTTTGAAGTGGGTGACGAAGTCCGGGCTGCCTTTATTGCTAAAAATGCCCAAGCTGAAGGCGCCTTTAGCGCTTCTGGAGATCGCTGGTTGGCTGATTTACAGCAGTTGGCGCGTTTACGTTTAGCCCCTTTTAATGTATTTGAAATCACCGCCAGTGAATACTGCACTTTTAGCCAGAGCGAGCTTTTTTATTCCTACCGTCGCGACGGCGTAACGGGGCGAATGGCAAGCTTAATCTGGATTGCTGACGCAGACACAATCGGCCTGTGAAAAATTGACTAATAATGATTTTTTATCAAAAACTGCTGCTGTTTTATCTTCCCTCCTTGAAATTGTTTAATTAACCGCCATTCTTTATGTATATATATATTATTTAAGAGGGTTTCCCTATGCGTATGGATAAATTAACCAGTAAGTTTCAATTAGCGATTGCCGATGCACAATCCTTAGCACTCGGGCGTGATAACCAATATATCGAACCCCTTCATATTATGCTGGCTCTTCTCAATCAAGATGGTGGTTCACTGCGGCCAATATTCGCCGATCTGGAGGTCGATCTTAGTGCATTAAGATCGCAACTTTCCACTGAATTGGACCGTTTGCCAAAAGTCGCCGGAATTGGCGGTGATCTTCAGGTATCCGCTCAACTTAATACGCTGTTTAATCTGTGCGATAAATATGTACAAAAATCCCAGGATAAATTTATCTCTTCGGAGCTTTTTTTAGTTGCAGCTTGTGAAGACAAAGGGCGTTTAGGTGAGATTTTAAAAAAATTAGGTTTGAACAAACAAAAAGTTGAAAAATCGATTGAAAAAATTCGTAATGGCCAAAATGTCACGGATCAGGATGGCGAGGGGCTAGAGAAAGCATTAACTAAATATACCATTGATTTAACCGAGCAGGCTGAGCAGGGCAGGCTGGATCCGGTCATCGGTCGCGACGATGAAGTCCGGCGTATGATTCAAGTGCTGCAGCGCCGGACTAAAAATAATCCAGTGATTATCGGCGAGCCGGGTGTGGGTAAAACTGCCATTGTCGAAGGTCTGGCTCAGCGTATTATCAATGGCGAAGTACCGGAAGGTTTAAAAAACAAACGGGTACTGTCACTGGATATGGGCGCATTGATTGCCGGCGCAAAATACCGCGGTGAATTTGAAGAAAGATTAAAAGCGGTGTTGAGTGAATTATCCAAAGAAGAGGGCAAAATCATCCTCTTTATTGATGAGTTGCATACCATGGTGGGCGCGGGTAAAGCCGATGGTGCGATGGACGCGGGTAATATGTTAAAACCGGCGCTGGCCCGGGGAGAATTGCACTGTGTTGGGGCAACTACCTTGGATGAATACCGCAAATATATTGAAAAAGATGCCGCCCTTGAACGTCGCTTCCAAAAAGTGCTGGTCGATGAACCCACGGTTGAAGATACTATTGCCATTTTGCGTGGTTTAAAAGAGCGCTATGAACTCCATCATAAGGTCGAAATCACCGATCCTGCGATCGTGGCGGCAGCGACACTTTCCCACCGTTACATTGCGGATCGCCAGTTACCCGATAAAGCTATTGACTTGATTGATGAAGCCGCCTCAAGTATCCGTTTGCAGATGGACTCTAAGCCGGAAGATTTAGATAAATTAGAACGAAAAATCATCCAGTTAAAGTTAGAGCAAAAGGCGCTGCAAAACGACACGGATGAAGCCACCGTTAAACGTTTAGCTGATTTAGAAAGCTCGCTGGCGGAAAAAGAACAAGCCTATTTGGCCTTAGATAAAGTATGGCGCGCTGAAAAAGCCGCTTTGTCAGGTACACAGAATATTAAACAATCCATCGAGCAGGCACGTTTAGATCTTGAGGTTGCCAGCCGGGCCGTCGATTTAACCCGTATGTCTGAATTGCAGTACGGCATTATACCGGCGTTGGAAAAAGAGTTGGCGCTGGCAGCGCAAGCAGAAACGCAAGAGATGACCTTGCTAAAACATGCGGTGACCGAAAATGAAATTGCCGAAATTCTTGCCCATTGGACGGGGATTCCGGTGGCTAAAATGCTCGAGGGTGAGCGTGATAAACTGCTTAAAATGGAAAGCCATCTGCACACCAGAGTAATAGGTCAAAACGAAGCCATTGATGCTATTGCTAATGCGATTCGGCGCAGCCGGGCGGGCTTAAGCGATCCCAATCGTCCGATCGGCTCTTTCCTCTTTTTAGGGCCGACCGGCGTAGGTAAAACTGAATCCTGTAAAGCATTAGCTAATTTTCTGTTTGACAGCGAAGACAATATGGTGCGCATTGATATGTCTGAGTTTATGGAAAAACATTCAGTGTCGCGCTTAGTGGGAGCACCTCCCGGATACGTAGGATATGAAGAGGGCGGATATTTAACTGAAGCGGTGCGCCGTAAACCTTATTCAGTGATCTTATTGGATGAAATAGAAAAAGCCCATCCGGACGTGTTTAATATTTTATTACAGGTATTAGATGACGGACGTTTAACCGATGGACAAGGGCGTACCGTTGATTTCCGTAATTCGGTGATTATTATGACCTCAAATATCGGCTCTGATATTATTCAGGAGCAGTTTGATAAAGTCAGCTATGATGAAATTAAATCTGTCTTGCTGGGGATATTAGCCCAGCAATTTAAACCCGAATTTTTAAATAGAATTGATGAAACCGTGGTTTTCCATCCATTAGGCATGGAGAACATCAAATCGATTGCGCAGATTCAATTAAAATCCTTACAAAAACGTCTTACGGATAAAGATTACCACGTCACCTTTACTGACCAAGCTATCCAATTGTTAGTGGAAGCGGGTTATGACCCCGTCTATGGCGCAAGGCCTTTAAAACGGGCTATTCAGCAATTGCTGGAGAATTCATTGGCGCAGGATATCTTGTCCGGGCGTTTGCAGACGGGTAAAGAGATACAAGCGGATGTTGTTGATGGCAAAATTGAATTTGTGCAATAAATACTGATTGCTATAAACATAAAAACCACCGCTAATTTTATTAGCGGTGGTTTTTCTCTTTCGGTAGTGGCCTCGGTGGTAGAAGCCTTTAAGCATGAAAATATGCACCACAGAGTGCACAGAGGACACAGAGTTAAAGAAGGAAAATACAAAATAATAATTAGCTTTTTAGTCTTCCCTCGGTGTAGCGCGCAGCGCCTCTGTGCCCTCTGTGGTAGTACCTTTAAGCTTTTTAAAAATAATTCACCGCGCACACTTCATCGTAAAATGAGTGTTTGTATTTAAGTCTGAAAGCACTAATTACTGCAATCAATGCCTTGCTTCCATGCGTTTTTCCTGCGCCTAAATAGATCACCTAATTAGTGGAATTGGTATTAAAAGGGAACCGGGTAGGTTTTAAAAACAGACTCAATATCGGATAATGCCTGCTCGTTTAAGGGCATTGAAAATGCCTTAATATCGTCCTGTAATTGGCTCATCTTTGTCGCGCCAATAATGGTTGAGGTGACGCCATCAACTTGTGTGCACCAGGCTAAGGCTAACTGCGCGGGGGTAAAGCCGTTTTGTTTAGCTATCTCTGCATACCCGGCAATTGCTTTTTGTGCCGCCAGCGTATCGCGGAATAAACCATTACGCTGCGCTAATGTCCAGCGACTGCCTTCTGGTCTTGCGCCATCGAGATACTTAGCGCTTAACATGCCGCCCGCAAGCGGGGACCAGGGTAAATAAGCGATATCTTCATGGATACAGTTTTCGATTAAATAAGGCCAGTCCTTAGCGTGTAATAGACTGAATTCATTTTGTATTGAAACCATTCTTGGCAGATCGTGTTTTTCGCTTAATTTAAGGTAGGTATTAATACCCCAGGTGGTATCGTCGGATAATCCGCAATGACGTATCTTCCCGGCTTTTACGCAGCGGTTAAGTCCTTGTAAAATATCTAACATTTGTGCAGTGTGATCCTCTGCATTGACCTCACTGAATTTGAATTGATTGGGCCAGTGTTTGTTAAAATGTGGTGAAGTTCGATTCGGCCAGTGCAGCTGATAAAGATCGATATAATCTGTCTGTAAACGTTTCAGTGAAGCATCCACGGCTTCCACAACGGCATCACCCGTAATAGGTCCACCATCACGTACCCAAGGCAAACCGGCACCGGATATTTTAGTGGCAATGATCAGATCTTTACGCTGATTTTTATTTGCTGCCAGCCAGTTACCCAGAATGCTTTCTGTTGTCCCATAGGTATCTTTCGATGGGGGTACGGCATACATTTCAGCCGTATCAATAAAGTTAATACCCTGGCTAATGGCATAGTCTATTTGTTGATTTGCATCCTGTTGATTATTTTGTAATCCCCAGGTCATCGATCCTAAACAGACTTTTGATATTGGAAGACCACTGCTGCCCAACGTTGTAAACTCCATATTGATTCCTTAAATAGATTCGATTATTACAAGCTAAAAATAAATGCGGTTGATTGTCATGAATAAAGTCATTCAAAGACTACACTGTTTAGATAAGTTCAGCATTATAACTATTTAAATGAGTTCACAATTTTTAATTTTTTCCGTCTTAGCAAAGCGAACAATGGAGGAATCGTGATGGGGAGTAAACCTGTAATTGCCAATAATAGCCCTGTAAAAGTGGATCTTAAACAAGGTGAAACCTATCACTTTTGTGTTTGTGGCCGTTCTAAAAAACAGCCATTTTGCGATGGCTCGCATCTTGCCACTTCATTGAAGCCCAAGGTTTTTACCGCGAAGAGCAGTGGTAGTGCTTATCTATGTGCCTGTAAACATACCAATAATGCGCCCTTTTGTGATGGAAGCCATAGGCAGTTTACGGCTGATATGGTTGGTAAAGAGGGCCCAGGTTTAAGTCAAGCTGGCGAGTCTGTTCCGCGCGCAGTCGCCACCATTGAGGAGCCAACGGTGGCCTTTATTCATCAGCTCGCGCGCGAGGGACTATCAACGTTAGGCGGTCATGGCCCGATGGTTTCAATGGGGGTGCCGCGCCATTTGTTACCGCATTGGGATGATCTGCAGATAATGGCCGCTCAAATGGCGACTAAACCTTTAATGGAAGATAGCCCCGTCGCAACTGAACTTATTATTGGTCCCTATGCTAAAAAGCCATTGTCTTTAAAGATTCCACTCTTTGTCTCGGATATGAGTTTTGGCTCTTTGTCTGAAGAAGCTAAAATAGCCTTAGCCACAGGGGCGCAATTAGCCGGCACCGGGATTTGCTCCGGTGAGGGGGGGATGCTGCCCGAGGAGCAGCAGGCGAACAGTCATTATTTTTATGAGTTGGCCAGCGCTAAATTTGGTTATCAGGAAGCTTTACTGAAAAACGTACAAGCATTTCATTTTAAAGGCGGGCAGGGGGCGAAAACCGGTACCGGGGGACATCTTCCCGGTAATAAAAACAGCGGCAAAATATCCTTGGTTCGCGGGCTTAAAGAGGGCACCGATGCTATTTCTCCCCCTACTTTTAAAGACTTAGTTACGGTTGCTGATTTTAAAAAATTTGCGGATCATGTTCGTGAAATAACCGGCGGTATCCCTATAGGTTTTAAATTAAGTGCTAATCATATCGAGGAGGATATTCAGTTTGCTTTAGATGCCAGTGCCGATTATATCATTCTTGATGGTAGGGGCGGCGGCACCGGTGCTGCCCCGCAAATATTCCGGGATCATATTAGTGTGCCGACCATTCCTGCTCTGGCAAGGGCTCGTCGATATTTAGATCAGCAGGGAGCCAGCGGGCGTGTCACCTTGATTATCACGGGAGGATTACGTTTACCTGTCGATTTTGTAAAAGCGCTGGCATTAGGCGCCGATGGCGTCGCCATCGCTAATAGTGCGATGCAAGCAATTGGCTGTGTTGCCGCAAGAATATGCAATACCAATAATTGCCCTGCCGGTATAGCAACGCAAAATGCTGATTTACGGCAACGTCTTAATATTGAAAAATCATCACAGCAGTTATTTAATTTCCTGAATGCTTCCGTTGAGTTAATGAGTGTGATGGCGCGAGCCTGCGGGCATCATCATCTCAATCAATTTAATAAAAACGACTTGGCGACATGGCATCGTGATATGGCGATGCTCTCGGGGGTTAATTATGCCGGATATCATAAATTAAAATAAATCCTGCCACTTTGATGAAGGGTTATTTATGACAGATAATTGCGGCTTTGAGATAATATCTTTTGCGCGGCTGATTGCAGAGCAGGGAGGATTAAGAGGTAACTTATTGATAGCTC
>JBLIEH010000040.1:0-10213 GCA_047632875.1 Psychromonas sp.
ACCTAATGCACGGCGTTCTCTAAATACACTAAGGTAACCACGATTTTTAACCCTTTGTTTCGATTTAGTTTCTTTGGGCATGATAACGATCACCGAGATCGTCACTATAAGGCCTACCAATGCCAATGAAGTAAAAATCCAGCCCCAGTCCAGGGTCTTTAAAATGACGGTTCCCACGGAAGGCGCAATTGATGGTGCCAGCATAGTAATCAACATAATTAATGAAAATAACCGAGCAGAATCTTTTCCCGATGTATTGTCTCTTATGATGGCAGGAACACCGACAACGGCAATACCACCGCCGATAGCCTGGAGCATACGAAATCCCCAAAGCATTTCTATTGAATGGCCATAAGGGATAACAAAGCTGGCAATGGAAAATACGATCAAACCCATGATAATGATAGGCTTGCGACCGAATCTGTCTGATAATGGTCCGCCAATCAATTGCCCAATCGCAAGACCTAAGATATACAAACTAACAGTCACCGCTATCAACGATATATCTGTGTTGAGATCTTCCGCCATGACCGGAAGCGCGGATAAATAACCGTCCGTTGCAAAAGGGGTTAATGCGGAGATACCCGCCAATAAAAATAATAATGGTGTAGAAATAAACTGACTCATAACATCCTAACTTGCTTTCTAGAAAGGAAGATAATAGTTGTATTTTAGTTTTCTAGCAAGGTATATTATCTCCATTAAGAAGGAATAAGGTTATGAGCAAACAAAAATCAATTACCAGTATACTGAAAAAAACAGCAGAGAATTGGCCGGAATCTAATCAAAATATTTCACCTGAAATATTAAAAATTCACCGAATTCACCAACATTTACAGCAGAATTTAAAAAAAGTAGTTGAAAATCATGGGCTCCAACCGGCTGATTTTGGTGCATTAGAAACATTGAGAAAAGAACCACCACCGCACAGTTTATCCGCCACCGGATTATCTCACTCTATGTTATTTAGCTCGGGAGGTTTGACTAAATTGTTAAACCGGATCACTGATGCAGGTCTTGTAGAGCGTGTAGATAACCCACAAGATAAAAGAGGAAAGTTAGTTCAACTAACCGAAAAGGGTAACGTTTTAATTGGCAAAGTAATTGTTGAATTACATCAACAAGAGCAGATAAAAATGGCTTTTTTATCTGCAAATGAAAAAGCAGCATTAAATGTGTTACTCAATAAAATATTAGACGAATGGGAATAACTTAAGCGAAGAGGGCGGATTATCCATCAATCACTGTAAACTGAAAAATATTACGATATGCACTTATTATTTGAATCTAAGGCTTGATAAATTTTGATATCCATTGTTTTTTTATGCCCGTTTATAAAATTGATAACAATGTTACGAGTCAAGGATCATATAAGATGATAGTTTAAACTCACTCCATTTCAAAACAGGATGTTTTATGCCGATTTATCAAGATCAGATCCTTGCTTCCTTACCCGCTCACGCACAATTTTTGACTTTTGAACGCAAGCCGGGCAGCACAGCCAAAGCTTCACTGCTGGCACTGCAGTCAATTTTTGATAATGACTCAATGTTAGTGGGAATAGGCGCCAGCCTGACGAAAACATTAAATTGCGTGATCGAAGGGCTAAAAACCATGCCATCACTGCAATCTGGGGCCATTACCATTCCTACTTCTCATGGTGCGTTATGGATTCGCGTCAGCGGAGGTGATCCGGGTGAGTGCATGTTTCGCGCCGAGTCCGTCATCCAAGCCGTTGCCGATGGTTTTGTATTGACTGAGCAAGTTCCGGCTTTTACGCATCGTAAAAACCGAGATTTAAGCGGCTATGAGGATGGCACCGAAAACCCAGAGGGCGACGATGCAGTAAAAACAGCCATTATTCAAAGCGATAAAATGGGCATCAATGGCTCATCATTTGTGGCCGTGCAATCCTGGGTTCATGATATGAAATATTTAAAAAGTCTGCCGCAAACAGATCAGGACCATATTATTGGCCGCCGCTTAAGCGATAATGAGGAGCTAGATGACGCACCTGTCTCGGCGCATGTTAAACGTACCGCGCAGGAAAGTTTTACACCGGAAGCCTTTATGTGGCGTCGCTCACTGCCTTGGGCAAAAAATGGCCGTTGTGGATTGCAGTTTGTCTGTTTTGCAACTAGCTATTACCCCTATGAGGTACAGCTTAAACGCATGATTGGCATGGAAGACGGTGTCACCGATGGTTTATTTGAATTTAGCCGTCCAGTCACCGGAGCCTACTTCTGGTGCCCGCCTGTTGATGCTTCTGGCCTGGACTTAAGCGCACTTATTTAAATAATAAAGTGTCTTAATAGGTTTATATTCCAAAATACTGCAAGATGCAGTCATCAATAAATCGATAGATGATGAGCTTACGGGCGTAAGGTTGATGATTTAGTGATTATAAATCGACATCACCTGACAACGGAAATCATCGTTTATCGTCTTATTCTTCGGTATTTTTCCCGAAATCCCTAGGTTACAACACTTCATGTTGCACCTTGCTCTCGCGTTGCGGCAAAGCTCTGAATCTGTATTTTGAAGTCGCTTACCTATAAGTTGCTTAGGTAGAAGCAGGGCGTCTTATTAAATTGCAATGACTTTGATTTGCACCACTTTCATAATATTCATTTCAAAGTCAGCGATGACTTCTATCGAAGGATAATAGGAGAGGTCGACCTGTTTGCCTTTAAGATTTCGACATTTATCTTTGCGACCGTATTTAAACGGGAAATCGAAGCCATCCATCATCAGGGTATTGATCATACATTCACCGTTAAAGCGCTGGACATGAGAGGCGACGTGCATCAATTCACCATGAACGAGGGGATCGTGTTGCTGTAATCTAGTTTCTGCGAGGGTAGTCATTTACTGTTTGCTCCTTAATAGGATTAATTAACCCACAATTATAGGCGCTTTTTTGAGCAGTTGTAAAATAATGTAAATTAATTTTAATGCCAAGCTTGAGTTGTTGTTTTTAATATTGGCATTCGGGTCCTCTTTTACATCCCTTTTTGAACTGCTTTAAACTCTAAAGTGTTTCATTTTTATGTCGGTTGGTGAGTTATGCGACAGCATAATAATTAACATGGGTGTCTTGGTTATTCTCAACAAACATAATAGCTGGACAGATGTGGAGCGTCTATATACCCATGTTACTTCAAGATGCTTTGTCAGGCGCAAGGTCGGAGACCAGAACAAGACGCAACATGAGGTAATGGTATTCCCTTTTTGGTTGGTGCAACGCAGCGCTGGTTTTCGAGCTAGCGCCCCGTAGGGCAAGGCAAATTGTGCCAATCTGCGTTGTTATAAAATCTCTATGTAGAATAACTAGACTTCAATTTTATGCCTAGCATCTCGGCACAATTTGCCTTGCTGACTTTGCATCTTGAAGTATCATGGGTATATATGTCATGCCTTTTGGATGCTTGAAATTTCAGAGAGTCTCGATTCTTAAATAATGTGTCAGACTCCTAACGGCTATCTGGAAACCATGCCACTACAGCGGTCATTTAAACCATTCATGAAAAAATCTCATAGATCAATGAAATAAAATCAATTTTATTTATATAACGTTCCAAGTATAAAACACACTCTGCTCTTAACTTTAGACAGTATTACAGTTGATTCTTGACTAGGCTATTAGACATAAATCAAAAAATAATGTGATTATTACAGACTGAAAAATTAGAAAATAAAATTGAAAAACTGATAGAGAGCAAAGAATAAATTCAGGTTTTATTACAGAAAATTGGATACCAGATGATTATGAATAAAGATTTTACATTTACTATTAAGAACACTTGTTTCGATGAAAACTATCATCCTGCAGACGGTACACGTCTTACGACCAACTTTGCTAATTTGGCCAGAGGAGAGAGTCGTCAACAGAACTTGAGCAACGCTTTAAAAATGATCGACAATCGCTTTAATGCCTTAGCGTATTGGGATAACCCAAAAGGCGATCGTTATTCTGTCGAGCTTGAAATCATTTCTGTTGATCTGGATATTGAAAGCAGTAGCGACACCTTTCCATCAATTGAAGTATTGAAAACAAATATTGTTGATCATCAAACCAACCAACGCATTGAAGGCATTGTAGGGAATAACTTCTCTTCTTATGTACGAGATTATGATTTTAATGTGTTGTTATCTGATCATAATAAAGGTCAAAGCAACTTTAGCATTCCAGATAATTTTGGGGATCTACATGGAAAAATCTTTAAACATTTCGTGAACTCAAATACTTATAAACAGCACTTTAATAAGTCACCTGTTATCTGTCTGAGTGTTTCGGGTAACAAGACCTATCAGAGAACTGGAAATCAACATCCTTTATTAGGTTTTGAATATCAAGCCAATGAATCATCTTTGACGGAGCAATATTTCAAAAAAATGGGCTTACAGGTTCGTTATTTTATGCCGCTTAATAGTGTTGCGCCTTTGGCTTTCTTTTTCTTTGGCGATTTACTTAATGATTACAGTAATCTTGAGCTGATAAGCACCATCAGCACGATGGAAACATTTCAAAAGATTTACCGACCTGAAATATATAATGCGAATGCGGTTGCAGGAAATTACTACCAACCAAATTTGAATAACCAAGATCATTCATTAACTCAAATTGTTTATGACCGAGAAGAGCGCAGTAAGTTGTCTATTGAGCAGGGGAAATTTACTGAGGAGCACTTCATCAAACCGTATCAAACAGTGCTTGAGCAGTGGTCTGCTAATAACACTCTTTAATTAACCCAAAGGTACAAGAGCATTTATTATGAAAACACTTATTCAGAAAAAACTATTACCTACATCAACAGCAGGCAGTTTGCCTAAGCCTTCTTGGCTTGCACAACCAGAAGCGCTATGGTCACCTTGGAAATTGCAGGGTGAAGAATTAATTGACGGCAAACACGATGCATTACGTCTGTCGTTGCATGAACAACAACAAGCAGGTATTGATATTGTGAGTGATGGCGAGCAAACGCGCCAACATTTTGTTACTACCTTTATTGAACACCTAACCGGTGTTGACTTTGAAAATCGTAAAACCGTTAAAATTCGTGATCGTTATGATGCGAGTGTACCTACGGTGGTTGGCGCTCTTTCTCGCCCTAAGTCCATTTTTGTTGAAGATGCCAAGCTTTTACGTCAGCAAACCAATAAGCCGATTAAATGGGCTCTTCCAGGTCCCATGACAATGGTAGATACACTTTATGATGATCATTATAAAAGTCGCGAAAAGCTCGCTTGGGAATTTGCCAAAATCCTTAATCAAGAAGCCAAAGAGTTAGAAGCTGCGGGTGTTGATATTATTCAATTTGATGAGCCTGCATTTAATGTATTTTTTGATGAGGTTAATGATTGGGGTATTGCTTGTTTAGAGAAAGCGATTGAAGGGCTTAATTGTGAAACGGCTGTACATATTTGCTATGGCTATGGCATCAAAGCCAATACAGATTGGAAAAAGACCTTGGGATCTGAATGGCGACAATATGAACAAGCTTTTCCCAAACTGCAAAAATCTAATATCGATATTATCTCGCTAGAATGTCATAACTCCAGTGTCCCCATTGAGCTACTCGAACTTATTCGAGGTAAAAAAGTGATGGTAGGTGCCATTGATGTTGCAACCAATAGCATTGAAACACCAGAGGAAGTCGCCAATACCCTACGAAAAGCACTCAAATACGTAGATGCCGACAAGCTCTATCCTTGTACCAACTGTGGCATGGCTCCTTTATCTCGTGATGTAGCAAGAGGGAAACTAAATGCTTTAAGTGCAGGTGCCGAAATAATCCGAAAAGAACTATCAGCCTAGTACCAATATAATATGTGTAATAAGGTTACTTTTTTGTGTTGATGGGGCAACTGCCATTGTCAAACTGGTAGCTCCTTACTAAAGACTAAACATAGTAGAGAGCATGCCATTTATCGTTCAACAAAAATTAACAGAGACAAAGCCTATAGGAAAAGTTGCGCCAACATACGCAGGCCAGTCAATAGTAATACCAGGGCAAATATCTTCTTCAATTTTAGCGCATCTAATTTAGCTGCCAGTGATGCCCCTACAGGTGCGAATAATACCGTTAGTGGCACAATACAAGTAAAACCAATTAGATTGACTAAACCAAATGTACCCACTGGTGCATCGGTTGGTGTGCTGCCAAAGACCAACATGGTTAGCGCACCCGGCAGTGAAATGATTAACCCTATTGCCGCAGCCGTGCCAACGGCCTTGTGCGCGGGATAGTTATATAGGGTAAGTAATGGAACCGAAATAGTACCCCCGCCAATTCCCACCATAGAACTGAAAAAGCCAATCGATGTACCCATCACCGTTTGTCCTACTTTATTAGGCAGTTGTTGATACAGAGCGGATTTTCCCGTTCTGAACAGCATGTTTAGTGCCGATAAGGTTGCTATAACACCAAACAATAGAGTCAGTAGGGTGCCTTCAACGCGCGTCACTAGCCAACTCCCAGCCAATACACCAACAATAATAAAGGCAGCCCAACGTTTGAGAAGGTCAAAATCCACATTACCTTTTTGGTTGTGAGAACGAATTGAACTAATAGACGTTGGTACTATGGTGGCAAGTGAGGTTGCTGTTGCCACTAGCATTGCTGATTCTGGAGATACACCAAAGCTTTGGAACAAGAAAAATAGCACAGGTACGATGACGATACCGCCACCTACGCCTAATAAGCCTGCTAGAATGCCTGCGAATATTCCCGTGGTAACCAATGCTAAAAAGGTAGAGATATTATTTGTTATAAATTCAATGATATTCATTAACGACTACTTATATTTTTAATTACTGACAAAGACCTTACCGTTAACACTTGGAATAGTTGCCGCCCCTGTTGTTAGACCAAAGAATTAATTAAGTGATCAATGATAGCGAAGGTAAAATCAGCACTTAAGTTGCATTCGAGAGTTGTTCTCCTTCACAAAATCCTATGGAACGATTTTGAACAGCTTTAGCTGACCACTAAGTGTTGAAAAACAAGATGTTCTGAATAAAACTCACAACGCAGTTAGGGATGATTTAAACCAGCAAGGGGGATCACCTTTTTAGTTCTTTTGTTATTAGGTCTTTAAGTAAAACAACAGCTTCAGCATCTCTCATCCGTCCGCTTCTGGTAAAACGCATGATAACGTATTGTCTTGATTATTTATTCCTATTTAGTTAATTGTAAATAAACTTGTTTGATGAAAGAAATGATATAATTTCATCAATCAATGAACATTACTCATCATTTAAATTAAAGATAGGGGTTAACAGGTGTTAGATAGGAGCCATTTAGAAATACTAACCGCAATAAAAGAACATGGAACCTTAACTAAAGCTGCTGATTCGTTACATTTATCCCAATCGGCGTTAAGTCACAGCATCAAGAAATTAGAAGGCCAAGTTGCTACTAAAATATGGGAAAAAGATGGTCGAAACCTGCGTCTAACAGCTGCAGGTGAGCATATTCAAAGGCTTGCTAGTAGAATACTGCCTCAATTTTTACATACGGAATTATTATTAAATCAGATTACCAAAGGTGAAATGGGGTCGCTAAGAATAGGAATGGAGTGCCATCCTTGTTATCAATGGTTGCTCAGAGTCATACAGCCTTATCTTAAGCAGTGGCCGGACATTGATATGGATGTCAAACAGGAATTTCAGTTTGGCGCTTTAGGTGCATTACTTAGTTACGAAATAGATGTACTTATTACACCAGATCCGCTCTTTAAACCTAAAATAGACTACATACCTGTTTTTGACTATGAACATAGACTCGTCATTTCCGCGTCTCACAAACTGGCAAAGCAAGATTTTGTATTACCCGAGCAACTAAGCGAAGAAGTGCTGTTTAGTTATCCTGTTGAGCCGATGAGGCTCGATATTTTTAGCCAATTTCTTAATCCAGCAAAATGTTCGGTAAAGAAACACAAACTTATTGAAACAACTGAGATCATGTTACAGATGGTAGCCGCTGGTCGAGGTGTTTGTGCTTTGCCTGGCTGGCTAGTAGATGAGTACTCAAAATCAATGCCAATCAAAAGCATCCGTTTGGGAGAACAAGGTATTAGTAAACAAATCTTTGTAGGTGTTCGCAAGGACGAACAGCAAATTGGCTACTTAAACGATTTCATTGCTCAAGCTAAAAAAACAAAATAATCACATTCATACACTTTAGGGTATATAGCGAGATAGAAAATATCTCGTTTATTTATGGATAAATAGCCGGACATATATGGATACTCCACATCTATTTTTATTTACGAAAAGTAACCGGATATTTTTACAAAACATTGCCCCGCCTGAAGGCGCTGTTCTAAATAATAAAATGTGCACGGCTCTCGGCACTGAGCCTTCAGGCTCGGCAGTTGTTAATTTGTAAAAATGCTGGGATATAAAATGGTAGGATATCCACTTAGTAAATTGTTATAAATCAACTTATCAGCCTAACAATGGTTTGGGTGTCCCTTTTTTATCCGAATGGCATATTTATTTTAATGTGATGATTTAAAAGAATATAAAGTATAGATGTCCAGATTTTATTTCCATGATTTCCTTTGTTAAAGGAATTGATTGATCAAGTAAAACGTACGGAAATTGCCTAGCTGCTTTGGTTTGGTGCTTTAGAAACGGAAAGCTTTGATCCCATCTTTTTTCAAGACCGAACCCGAATGGTACATTTATTTTAATGTGATGATTTAAAAGAATATAAGGTATGGATGTCCAGCCTTTTTTCTCTATCGGTAGAGGCTTGTATATAGGTCATTTAGGTGGTATTGAAATTGCTGCTTGTGAGGTGGGCGAATTTTGCTCTATACATCAGCATGTAAAAATAGGTTGGGCTAACGTTACTGAAAATGAAAAGTATCCGCGCATTGGTTCTTACGTATGGATTGGTCCTCATGCGAAGATTATAGGCAATGTTACCATAGGAGATAGTTGCACAATATCAGCAGGAACTGTAGTCCTCAATGACATCAACAGTTGCAACCTTGTAGCAGGAAACCCAGCAAGAATAGCATCCACAGTATATGATAATCGCAGTCTATTACGTCTCCACAAATAGTGACACCGCACTATATGAGAATGTTTATTTATCTTAAGTGACCCCATAACCCTTATTCAATAAAGTGGTGTTATTATGAGCATTAAATAATTAACATGGGTGTCTCGTTAAATTTCTCGTTAGCGACAGTCGCTCATTGAGTTATACCACGTATTCATCTGCCCACTCTTTTAAGCGCTTTAAAATACCTAATGCGCTGCGCCCAAGATCCGTAATAGCATAAGACACCGCGATAGGGCGGTCATTAAGGACATGGCGAATAACCATCCCTTGAGCTTCTAATTCTTTGAGGCGTTGATCGACCATTTTTTTACTCGCACCACCGAGCATGCGCGACAAATCGTTAAAACGCACCGGACCATCTTGTAAGTGCCAGAGTATCGAAGCTTTCCATTTACCGCCTAAAACGCGCATCCCGCGCTCCACGGAGCAAGGTTCAGCACTAGGGTTGACAATTCTTTTTTTACCATTACTCATTGTTTTTATTGTTGTTTTCATTATCAATCCCTAGGTTACTAAAAGTATACTGGTTGCATTTATATTCCACTGTATCAAACTGGAGTTAACTTAGGCTAGTGCCATTTTTACCCTATAAGGAATTTTTTACCATGGTTGTATTAACGTCTTACAATCCGGCGACTTACCGTAAGATTCAAAACGACGAGGATATTCAAGCCAGTGTGGTTGGCAGCGTCGAAACCACAACTACTGCACAATTACCGGCGGTAATCGCCAATGCCCGCAGGGCACAAAAAAGCTGGGCCAGTTTGTCATTAGTTGAACGCCAGAAAATAGTGATCGATGCTTATCAAGAGCTCATCTCAGTGCAAGATCAGTTGGCGATCTTAATCAGCCAGGAAATGGGTAAAGATTATCGTCGCGCCACCTATGAAGTGGGTGGCACGGTACAAAATGCGGCCTATTTTGCCGGTGAAATAAGCGCCGCGCTAAGCACCGAGCAAGTTGACAACCGCACGCAGCTTCAATATCGGCCATTAGGCGTTGTGGCGGTGATTTCTCCGTGGAATTACCCCTTAGCCATGGCCAATAATTTATTGATGCCGGCGCTAATAGCGGGAAACAGTGTGATCTTAAAGCCGTCTGAAGAAACACCCTTAGTAGCCGAATTATTTATA
>JBLIEH010000041.1:0-10141 GCA_047632875.1 Psychromonas sp.
ATATACTGAATTTTATTGGCATTAGTGATGTTGAAGTGGTTTATGCTGAATCATTAGCGATGGGGCCGGAAACGGCTGAGCTTAATATTGAGCAGGCGCGTAAGCAACTCAGTGTTTTTGCATAATCCTGTGATTGCGCTTAACTTTGCCAGTTAACACTTGAATAATCAGTTTATTATTGTTAAATTTTGATGATTTATTAGATAATGAGAGTTAATTAACTCTCAGCTTAGCCATTCTGATTCGTTTCGGTTTGAGCGGCTAGACGGGCCAGATTGTTAACCTGGTTAGTGCTTTTGCTATTATCTATTTAATTAACTCAGCGATAGCATCAATAACCATTTGATGATCCTCTTCTTGCGGCAGGCCGGAGACAGTCACGGCGCCAACCAAACCGCATTTGTTGATTCTAATCGGAAATGCCCCGCCATGGGCACAATAATCATAAGCATTAATGTGCACCTGCTGTTCAAACTCTCTGTTTTTAGCTTTGTTGTATCTCCCCATATAATACGAGCTGTGCCCAAAACGTAACACTGTCTGCCTTTTGCGTTTTATCCAGATCTGATTATCAAGCTCTGTACTGGACATAGCATAACTAAATACAGTCTGGTTAAAGGCATACACTTCGATGGCGACCTGGGCATTTTTATCCTCAGCGATTGTTTTTAATTTACAGCCTAACTGCCAGGCAGTCAGATTATTGAAGAACTCAAACTGTAGTTCGCTTTCCTGACGTAATAAATCCGGAAGTGAATATTGCCCGCTCATAATTCAACCTTCATTGTTTTCCCTAAATGGCTGCTTTGCATGGCCAATTCAATCAGTTTAATATTCCACAATGCATCTTCTGCTGATACGGGCGGATTAGCCCCGTTATTAATCGCCTCTGCCATTTGCTCAAAAAAAGATTGATAACTGCCAAGCTCTGTTTTAGCGACCTGTGCAGAGTCTTCAAAGTATAAATGACCATACTGATCTTCGTTTTCCTTACTCCAGTCTGCAGTATTAGGCAGGTCGCCTGCTTTTAATCTTTGTTCCTGTGGATCCATCCCCCATTTTACGTAATTAGCTTGATCGCCTTGAATATTAAAACGTAAGTTTGGTCCGGCACAAAATAATGACGCACTTAATATCGCCAGTTTATCCGGGTAATGCAGGGTTAAGTTAAAATAATCAACATTGGTAGCACCTTCTCTCATCATTTTACATTGTGCCGTGATAGCGTCAGGTAATCCGAACAGTTGTAATGTCTGGTCAATTAAATGCGGCCCCAAATCGAACAATATACCGCCGCCATCTAGGGTGTTTTCACGCCAGCGTTGGCGAAGGATTGGTCTGAAACGGTCAAAATGAGATTCAAAATGTTTAATATTACCGAGGGTGTTTTCTGCAATTAATTTTTTAATGGTAATAAAATCACCATCCCAGCGCCGGTTGTGGTAGACGCTTAAGATCAACCCTTTTTCTTTTGCCAAAGCGATCAAGGTTTGACCATCTGCCACTTTAGTCACAAATGGTTTTTCTAATATCACATGTTTATTATTTTCCAATGCCAATTTGGCTAATGAAAAATGCACATCGTTAGGCGCCGTAATAATAACTAACTGAGCATCACTTTTTTGCAGCATCTCCTCTGCCGTTAAATAATGCGCCGCATTCGGCCAATCTTGCTTAACGGCATCAATTTGACTGCTGCTGATTGCCGACACTTCAAACTCTGGCAGCGACTCGATAAAAGGAAGGTGGAATGTTTTTGCAGAAAAACCATATCCGACTATGGCTGTTTTAATCACACTGGTATTGATTTTATTGCTCATTGTTGTTCCCTTTATTGATTTTATTGGGCACCTGTACGGCCTATGGTTTAACGCTCTGTACTCTAGATTGAATCGCCACAACTGGTTTTTGATAAAATAATAGTGACAATATCATGCAAAAATATCTTGTTGTAAAATTTAATTGCTATTTTATTTAGCCATACTAATTTTAATATAAAAAGGTAACAACTGAGTCTGTAAGACTTTCGCTACGGGCTCCACGATCAAAGCGGTCAAATCCTTTACGGAATATCTTTGTGACATTTCGGAGAGTGACTAGGGATCAACTATCACCGCATTACTGAGCAGATCAATTAAGCAGTTACGATTAAACTCAGTTTTAATTCAACTTATTCACCTCATGCAGCTAAGCAACAATAAGTGATGGATGACACGTCTTTAAATAAGACTTTGATGGCTAAATTAGCCTTCCTTCGCGTACTTGGGGTGAGCAAACGCCCTGTTTTGATTGATTTGTAAGCAGTTGAGCTGTTTTGTTCGTTTAAACGGAGTTAACCGCTTGTACTCACTAAAAAGTGCTATAGAATACGCCGCACTTACTTAGTTAAATTTAAGTAACTGCCCGGATGGTGGAATCGGTAGACACAAGGGATTTAAAATCCCTCGCCTTATGGGTGTGCGAGTTCAAGTCTCGCTCCGGGCACCAAATTTATAAAAAAAGCAGCTTTTTAGCTGCTTTTTTTATGCCTGAAATAAACACATCTGCAGTCAAACAACATTATTGGAAAAATAATAATAAATATTTTCCCAATAATGTTGGCTAATCTTTTATACTGTTCTCTATTATAATTTTGCTGGAAAAATCATGAGTGCCTACCTGATCCTTTTTGCAATTATTGCAGTGATCTACTTTGTGCTAGTCCATAATAAGGCTGCTCCAAAAACCGACTGGGAGAAGCTGCCGCTGTTGAATGAATATAAAAAACTTAAAAAATCAGTCAATGCAGATAACCAACCTTGCTGTCGTTTTTGCGCTACTAGCGAAATCAATAAACGCTTGTTACAGTCCAAGCAAGAAAATCCCGATAATACAAAACATTACCATGCCTGCGCTGGATGCAGAAGAGTGCTGTGGCGAAGTGTTGTGTCGTAACTGAAAACAACACAGCAGTCATAGGATTGTTAACGGATTATTGATCACTTTTAGCTGTTTCATTTGTCCAATAGCGGCATTTTCACTTGGCCTATGATTTAATGTTAACAGGAAAAAATCTAGCCTAATAGCTGAGTGCTCCAATAGGTGACCAGGGTAGTTTGTTGTGGTTTTTAAAAATTAATACAGGATAATATTGTGGATACAAATAGCGAAATACGGCTCAATAAATTTATCAGTGATTCCGGCTTTTGTTCACGTCGGGAAGCGGATAAGTTGATTGAGCAAAGTAGGGTGAAAATAAACGGGCAGATACCTGAGTTAGGCACAAAAGTGCAACCCGGTGACATGGTGCTTGTGGACGGCAAGCGAATTAACGCCAGTGCTAAGGATAAATTGGATCGTATCTATATTGTCTATAATAAACCGATCGGTATTACCTGCACCACAGAGCGCCATATTCACGGCAATATTATTGACGCCATCGGCCATAAAAAACGCATTTTCCCAATAGGTAGATTAGATAAACCCTCTGAAGGTTTAATCTTTTTAACCAGTGATGGAGATATAGTCAATAAAATATTACGTGCTGAAAATGCGCACGATAAAGAATATCTGGTCACCGTTGATAAACCCTTAAGTGAACGATTTGTTGAACGTATGCAGCGCGGTGTCCCTATCCTTGATACCATTACCAAACCTTGTAAAGTCAAAGTTGACAGTCGCTTTGTGTTCCGTATTGTTCTGACCCAGGGGTTAAACCGCCAGATCCGGCGTATGTGTGAATACTTAGGTTATGAAGTCCTTAAATTAAAACGCACCCGCATCATGAAAGTAGAATTAGATCATTTAAAACCGGGTCAATGGCGTAATTTAACCCATACTGAATTGGCTGAAATAAACCAAGCGGTTTCTTTTTCGTCAAAGACGGCTAGTGAGACTGATCCGGCAAAAACAGAAAGAAAACCCCTGCCATCTGATGTCAGAAAAAAATCAACTGGCGCAAATAAACCGGCAAAGAAAATTTTTATAAATAAAAACACTAAAAACACATCAACTCAAAGGACCAATGTAAAAGCCACCTTGAAGTTAAAACGTAAATGAATCTCAGTGAATTTGATTTAATAGACAGCTATTTCAAGCACAGCAAAATGGTTCAAAACAGTGGTGTTGCCTTAGGGATAGGTGATGATTGTGCTATTTTAGATATTCCAGAGGGTTACCAACTGGCCGTCAGCACCGACAGTTTGGTCTGTGGGGTGCATTTTTTTGAGGATGTTGACCCATACCGGTTAGGTTATAAGGCCCTTGCCGTGAACCTGAGCGACTTAGCTGCGATGGGGGCCTTGCCTAAATGGATTTCCCTCGCTATTACGTTACCTAATGGCGCTATGGTTAATAATAACCCCAACTGGTTGGCTGAATTTACCCGCGGCTTTTTTGCATTAGCCGATACATTCGATGTGGTGTTAGTGGGGGGAGATACCACCAAAGGACCCTTATCGATTACTGTTTCGGTGAAAGGTCTTGTGCCTCGAGGTTCAGCACTGCAACGTAATAAAGCTCAATTAGGCGATCTCATTTGTGTTTCAAATCATTTAGGAGATGGCGCTTTAGGCTTGGCGGTTAAATTAAATGAACTAACGGTGGAACATCCTCAGTACTTTATAGATGCCTTGGAGCTTACGGAAGCGCGTGTTGATCTCGGTATTTTACTGCGCGGTTTAGCATCAAGCTGTATCGATATCTCCGATGGTTTAACCCAAGATCTTACCCATATTTTAAAAGCGTCCCATTGCAGTGCAAAAATTGCGGTAGAATCTATACCCTTGTCAGAAATTATGCAGGAAGAAGTTAAGTTAGGAAAAATCAGCGAGGATACGGCAATACAATACGCATTAACCGGTGGGGATGATTATGAATTATTATTTACTATTAGTGAAAATAATTTAATGTTATTAGAGCAGATAATAGCTCAAAAAGCACCGCTCATTCCAAGCCTCACGGTGATCGGGTCTACCTCCTCAGAGAAAGCTGAATTAATAGCATTTTTTAAAGAAAAGCAAGCCGTTACTTATTCGACTGGCGGATGGGATCATTTTAAGCAAGGTTAAAATTAGTTTTATGAAACGAGAAGATCTTAAAGGATTAAAATTAAGCAACCCATTGCATTTAGCGGCGGTCGGTTTTGGAAGCGGCTTAGCAAAGAAAGCGCCTGGTACATTTGGGACGCTAGCGGCAGTGCCCTTTTATTATTTTATGTCGTTTTTATCGCTGCAAGTCTATATCGCCGTTATTGTTATCAGTATTGTTTTTGGTATTTGGATATGCCATGTGACTAGCCGGGATATGGACAGTCACGACCATGGCGCGATTGTGTGGGATGAATTTGTAGGTTATTGGATAACCATGTTAATGGTGCCTTTTAGTTGGCAGTGGGCATTTGTTGGCTTCATCCTGTTTCGATTTTTTGACATTGTAAAACCTTACCCTATCTGCTGGCTTGATAAAAAGGTGCAGGGTGGTTTGGGTATTATGCTTGATGACATTGTGGCGGGTATCTTTGCCGCTATGGGTTTGCAATTTTTAATCTATTTCTACGGCTGATAAAATGCGTCGCAAATGTTGTCTTTCTAACCTGCTAATTTTGTTTTTTTTATTACCGGTCTGGTGTTTTGCCGCGCCGGATAAGCAAGAACACATGGCGGGTGATGTGGTGCAGATTGCCGTCTCTGATATCCCAATTTCATTTTCTCCCTATGCAGATAATCGACTTGCAGAGCAGTATTCGCATCTCTTTTTTGATCCCTTGTTACGCTGGCGGGCTGATCGGCAATTAGAGCCTCGTTTAGTAGAAAAGTGGGAAAAGGTTGGACCTGATCTGACCCGTTTTTATTTAAAGCAAAATATTAAATTCCATTCGGGTAATGATCTAACCAGTCAAGATGTGATCTGGACATTCGCAGAAATTAGGCGGAATCCCAAAGTAAATCCATTTTTTGATGGCATTGTAAATATTGTGGCACAAAACAGCAGCAGTTTTGACGTCCAAAGCGAATTATCTGAACAACAGCTTTTAGATTATTTAACCCACTTTTTTGTGCTTGATTCAATATTTTATACAGCCAAACTAAACACTATTGATGATAAATTAGCGGAGGGACTTGTCCCTGATAATCAACTTTATTTGTCGGGTACGGGTCCTTATCAGCTCAGGGATTATAATTCCAACACTCATCTCAATGTGTTAAATAACGAAAATTACTGGGAGAGAAACGATACTAGGTTAGCACTCAGTTTTATTAAAATTAAGTCAGAAAAATCACGTTTTTTTGCCTTACTGTCTTCTGATGTTGATATCAGTGCTGCAATTTCTGACAATATGCTTCTGCACTTTTCCACTTCTCAATCTGTTGTAAAGATTGTTTCACCCAGGGCTATGTTTTTGACTATTCATGATAATAAAACAGATGTTTTTAAACAAAAAAAAGCCAGGGAAGCAATTCGTTTAGCGATCAACGAAGTGGGGATGCTAAAACAGTATGTTAATGGAAGCGGTGGGGTCAGTTCAACTTTCTCACCACCATTAGAAGATATCCATGTTAATCATAAACCTTATTTACCCTCTTATAATGTAGACAAATCACGTTATTATCTTAACCAATTGAAAGTACCTAAGCAATTGACTTTGCTGGTGATGGTTGATCAGGTTGAAAATACCCAAGAAGTTGCTGATGCCTTGACTAAGTTGATGTTGCTGGTGGGTATCCAATTAAAGATCACGACTGTATCTAAGCTCGAAGATTGGGAAAAAATGCAGTTTAATTATGATTTTACATTGTCGCCTTGGCGCTCCGAACTGATTGATAGTAAGAATATCTACCATGATCTGTTTATTGATAGTTGTTTAGCTGATTTTATAGAACATTTATTTATTGAAGCTAAATTGGCCGGTTCGATAGACTCCAGGGCAAAAGTTTTTGAGTTGGCGCAGCAGGAAAATAAAATTATCCCGCTGTTTTTTGAAAATCAGCTATGGGCTTCAGATAAAAAATATAATTTGGATGAAATTTTTTCTGCCAATGGAATTCCTTACTGGGCGATGTTAAAAATAAAAACGCCACCTTCATTAAATAAGTAAGCTCCAATCCGCTTAATATTGCGCTCTGTTTTCGGCAGTGCGGCTACAATCGCGGCGATGGTATTAGGCGCTTTTAAGCTGAAGAATCCCCTCGGTCAAAGGTAACTCGAACGGCGTTTCGCTTTCTTATCATCGACACGCCGCAAGGGCGGACACTCATGAATTAAAACGATTAGCATGCTAGCGAAGGCCTACATAGGGCCAAGTTGATTACCGCAGATCAAAAAACAAGTTTTGCTCTTAGCAAACTCATGCTCGACAATACAACTTCACACTTTGTCATCTTTATATATGCATCAAAATGTTCAGTCAGGGATACCTTTGGGGGTCATTGGTTAATTTTTTTTAGTGAGGGTCTTGTGGGGCTTTAATATTTTAAATATACAGAAGGTTGTACAGAGAAGGTGAAGGATTAAACAAACTGACAAATAGTTTTGTCAGTTTGTTTAATAGTTATCTTAACTTATTTTAGAAGTCATAGCCTAAATCAAGTGTGAATGACCTACCCGGCGCGGTAACACGTCCAGCTGGAGAGACATCGAGTCCTCTAAAGTAATATTCATTATCAAACAGATTGTTGACGCCCAAACCCACGGTTAAGGATTCTTTAGCTTTCTTATATAACTCAGTTGATACGGTAAAGTTAACCACAGTATAAGCGGGTAACTGACCCACAGTCCCCGTTGAATTTTCTTCCTTGGTATTGGCTAAGTCAGAAAATGATTTACTGTAATAATAAGCCATTAGACCGAGATCAACGCCTCTGTAGTCATAAAGTGCACTAGCAGATATTTGATGCTTTGAAGCATTAGGTAATTCATTACCGGAAAATTCGCCGTCAAGTTGCTCAGTATCTAAGTAGTTATAAGCACCACGCAGGGTTAACTCAGGTAAAGCCTGTGGCGAAAATTGACCTTCAATTTCAACACCTTGACTACGCGTTTTACCAATATTTACAAACTCACTCTGATCACTGTCATACTGGATTTTGTTTTTAAAGTCGATCCGGTACAGGGCTATATTTAAGTTACTCGTTTGCGTGGGTGTGAAGCGTACGCCGGTTTCATAGTTCCATGAAATCTCAGAGTCTAATTTTTGCTCTTCAGGCCATAATTGACTGATTTGCGGGGTTCTTAATGATTTTTGTGCGTTCGCATAGGTGAACCATCGACTTGATAATTCATAGCCTAAGGTTAGACCCGGTAATATCTCCCGCACATTATTGTCTTGCTTATAACCTCCACCAAGATTAGTGAACTTCATACGCACATCTTCGTAACGTAATCCCGGTGTCACAGTTAAACTGTCATTGAAAAACCCAAGCGTATTACTGGCGTAATAAGCCATGGCATTGGTATCCATCTGCCAGTTACGTATTGAAGCTGTTTCACCTGATTCATAGTCTGTTTGATTGAGTTGGTAGCTAATATCTTCATTCACGTAACGCGCACCGACTATCCAGTCTTGGCTTACGAGGCCATCAATATAGACCGTTGCTCTGGGCTCTATCCCATACACTGTAAATTCACGCGGAGAGGTGCGAAGGTCCGTTGCATCTTGCGTCGTATCTGCCCAACTAGAGCTTACGTCACCATCGGTATCTTCGCTTGCATCGTAATAATCCCAGGCGAAATTACGCTTACTTTGGTTAACAAATGAAATTAAGTCAAACTCTGCATAATCGGCAATGCCAATTTCACCTAACACATGGTTATATTTCATGGAGACACGTGTGGTATCGGCTGCAAACTCATCATTAGGACGTAATGATTGCGTGCTATCTTGGTTATAAGCCTCGGTATTTAATGCCCCAGGAAGCTCTGTCTCGGCATCATAATACTGCACTGTGGTTTGTAAGGATTGATTCTCATTAATCTTCCAGTCGGTTTGTACCATCCAGTTTTGCACGTCTGTATCTGAATGCTCGCGGAAAGATTCACCGCTTAAAAAATTCGCACTTAAACGAACCGCAAAGTTTTCGTTAACCTGGCCCCCTGTACTTAAGTAAGTATCGTAAAGGGTATTATCACCAAAAAAGGTCATGCGCTCATTTAAGCTGGTTTCCCATTCCTCGGGAATAGGTTTTGACACCAGGTTGATAACACCGCCCACGTTGTTGGGGCCGTATTGTACGGCAGCGCCGCCACGTACAACATCAATACGGTCGATCATTTCCAGCGAGGCTGGGAATAAAGATTGTCCGGTATGACCGTAGGGCGCCAGGGTCATCGGTATGCCATCGAGTAAAAACTGCGAATATCCGCTGCGGCTGCCATCTAAACCCCGTACCGATACATTAGGTAAGACACCCGTGCCCGTTTCATCGCTAATTTTAATGCCGGGAATTTGCTGTAAAGCGGTATCAATAGAGTGTGCAGAGGTCTTTTTTAGCACTTCTGCAGTCATGATGCTGCGGTTACCTTCGTAAGTTCGAATCTCTGCCACCTCTGAATTGCCAAGCACACTGGCATTGACAACCATCTTCTCGATTTGCTCAGATTCAGCCGCTTGTGTGTAATGAGCCATTAATCCGGTGATCACAGCAAGTGACAGGGTTTTTCTTTTGAACTGCGGGGAATTAGTGTTCATTGTTGAATTTTCCTTTTTTCATCGTTGATTTTCCGTTTTATCAAGGTTTAGTTTTTTTAAGTTCGAGCAGGTGCTTCTTTAATGCTTTGAAGAGCAGTCCACGATCTTCACCGGCTAAGAATGCGTGAATACCTCTTTCTCGCCAGGTTGAAAGTTGCTCAGGTAAGCGCGGAATAGCGCAGAAAGTGATCTTTGTCTGCAGGCATAATTCAGCCATATTAAAAATGCTTTGCTGCACTTCCGGATGGTTAAAATTGACCCCGTGGCCCATCGCTAAACTCAAATCTAAAGCGCCTTCAAGAATCATGTCAACACCGGATAATTGCAGAATTTCTGGTAGGGCATTCAGTCCTTGAAAATCTTCAATCATCAAGGTCAGCATAACTTCTTGATTGGCTTTGCTGATGTATTCAGACAGTTTGAGAGTGCCAAATCCGGTATTTTTTCCGCCGCTGATGCCGCGATTGCCCAAGGGGG
>JBLIEH010000042.1:0-10086 GCA_047632875.1 Psychromonas sp.
GAGAGTACAGGTATCACCGGGCAACGAGTCAATGCACAGTAAATAAAAAGACTCTCTCTTCTTATTTGGTAATTAATGGGAGAGATTGCTCAGAGCACAAAAAAAGGGGGATATTTAACGGCCCCCTCAAACACATTATGTGTAGATATTCTTTCCTTCCTCAGGACGGGTTTTTAATAACTTAAGTGTCCACATGTACTGTGCTCTGTTTTCATCTATCAGGTTTTCAATGGCACGGTTCATCAATTCGGTTTGCTGCTGCTCATCACCGGCAAGGAGGTTTTGTAATGGGGCATGACAAATTACATCAATTTTTGAGGTATTTGCGTTGTATGAGGTATAAATCGGAATGACCACAGCACGCCCCAACTTAGCCAGGCGCCCAATAACCGGCAGAGTCGCTTTTTTAGTAGCATAAAAATCGCAGAAAATACTATTTTCACGACCATGATCTTCATCGGGTAAATAATAAAAATGTACTTTATCGCGTAAACTTTTTATCGCCGGTTTTAACCCTTCGGAGCGATGATACAAAGTCCCCTTTCCGGCAAGCTTGGTAAAACGAGTGCGATAACCCGTTACAAACCAGTCAAAGATCGGATTACCATAATCCTTAAACATACTTGATAAGGGGTAACCTCTTGCCGAAACGCCGGCTGCCCCGGCAAAATCTAGACCGTAACAATGTGGCGCCAAAAAAATAATGGCTTTACCCTGTGCTTCAGCTTCTTTAATATAATGCTCACCCACAAAATTGACGCGATTAATTAAAAAATCCTGACTGCGAAAAGCAATTTCACCGAGTGATAATAATATTTGCGCAACCGAGCGGAAGTTTTCACGCATCAGCTTATCTTTTTCAACCTGAGTGTGTTCAGGGAAACACAATCCCAAGTTTATAAATGCGATTTTTTTACGTTTTTTGAGAAATTTAGCGTCATATAATTTATTAGCAATGAATGCCGCAAAACGATCTCGCCATTTAATAGGGAAATAACTGAATACAAATAATAAGCCCAGCAAAAACCATGTTCCCCAATATTTTGGAAGGAAATGCTGTTTTTTCAGGGAGGTATCAAATCGAGATTGATATTGAGTCATCATTAGACCTTTGGGACACTAAGAATGATTATAGGAGGAGTATTGGTGGTAGACTCCCCAGCAAACCCTCGGCACTTGAATCACTTGCTATGGCTGCTGCCTTCCGACTCTGACCAGGTTAACAAGTTATCAATGCGAGGAACCAAGAAGCCTACCATTGTCACTGTTATCAAGTGTTTAGGTAACAACTTGATGAACCGAATTATACGTAATGAAACAGATATTACAACCGCTATTTGACAATTTAGCTGCAACTGCTTAAAAATCACCCGTTCAATTAAATTTAATGAATTTTCTGAACTCTTTATTCAAGTTGGGCTTGGCAAGCTTAAGGTCAATGTACCTAATACGCTTGCCAAGAGCAACTTAATAAAAGCTATATAGCCAAGATGACTAAAGCAGACCTTTTACCAATCTATCCGCTTTAAACCTGCGCATGCGAATAAGCAATTTTTTAACATTGTCGGGATAATCGGCAATATCTTCAATTTCATTGAAGTGTTTGATTTTCCGTGTATTTGCTAATATTCCGGAAAGTTCTTTATCCAGCAGCCCTTTGATCTGTTGTTTAGGATCATCAATTAACAGGGCATTTTCCAGATCTAAACGCCATGCGCGCGGGTTGAGATTATGCCCGGTTAACATCACAAAACGATTATCGGCATAGAGTCCCTTAAGATGAAAACTGTTATGTTGATCTTCCCAAAGATGAATGTTTAATTGCCCATTATCGATTGACTGCTGATGTTTTTTAGCAAACTTTTTAATATTACATTCATAAAGATAAGGTAAAGTACCGATAGTTTTAAAGGGTTTATCATCTGGGATATAAAAGTCATTCGCCGTTTTATCTCCGACGACAATAGTCAACTGCACACCACGCGTTAATAATGCATTGATGTCTCGTGCGATAGCGTTAGGCAAATTAAAATAGGGTGTAAATAAAATCAACTCTTCCTGGCTGCTTTGAAATATTTTACGAATCGTTTGATTAAGATTATTTTTGCGCGCCCCCAATCCAAATAACGGGGTAACCGCTAATTGCTCCTTAGAAGCTTCTCCCTCATACTGATAACGTGCAGTTTTTAAGTTTTGGGTTAATATTTTATGCGCCAATTTTAGAGACTGAAAATCTGCTATGCGCTCTGTGTTGAGTGTCGCTACCGCATTTGTTGTTAAAAATTGAGCTTCTAAAAAACTGACCAGAGAGTCGGCTAATTCATTGTTTTTTATTAACCAATAACGATCTAAACGGTATTTATCCAGGTTATTCAAATAGATATTATTTAAACTTGCGCCGCTGTAGAGCACTTGGTCGTCAAAAACAAAACCTTTTAAATGTTGTACGCCAAACAATTCTTTGCGTTTAACGGGGATGCCAATAATTTTTACACCAACACCTTCTACTTTAGCCACTTTCTGATACCAGATGGCATTGGTTGACGCTGCTTTATCTGCCCCTATTAAACCCCGTTGGGCGCGATGAAAATCGACACACACAACCACATCTAATGATGGCCTATTTTTTTTAGCTTGATATAAAGCTAATAGAACTTCTTCGCCCGCCTGATCATCTTCAAGATAAAGAACTGCCAGATAAATACGTTTTTTAGCGGCACTTATTTGTTTTAACAATTCGGTTTTAAATGATTTAGTAGTAAAAAGACAATCAAAGTCCTCTACTGCAAGCGGGATTTTTTTAAGATTATCAAGAAACAATAAACTTTCTATAATTCGACTACTCATGATTTTTTAAACCCAGATATATTGGAAAAGAATAAGATAAAATTGTTTAAACAACTTTATCCTAGGGCCTGTTTATTTTTCGTGGTTAATTTTTGTTCGCGATAAAAGCGTTTTAATCGCGGCGCAAGGTATACCGCTTAGTCACTCTAAGTAAATACCTAGCAACAAAGAGTAAAACGCTTTTAGCCGAACCCTTCGAGCAGCGTTTGTAGCTCCTTTCTACGGCGTTATCGCTTATTTATGTAGAATAACTACAGGGCATAAGCTCTGCCTGGTTTAAAGAATCTACAAACTGCTGCAAAAAAAATCCCGATAGATAAACAGGCCCTGATATTGACCAATTTAGGTTAAATTACTTTAACTAACGCATCACATAAAGGTTGCATATTATCTTTAGTCATACCGGCGACCGAAATACGACCTGAACCTACGATATAAACAGCGAACTCTTCTTTTAAACGATTTACCTGCTCAACAGACAAACCGGAGAAAGAAAACATACCATTCTGACGGCTGATAAAACTGTAATCTTTTGTAACACCCTTCTCTTTCAATGTGCTGACAAACAATTCACGCATTTCTTTAATGCGATCGCGCATGTCTGCAACTTCTTTATCCCATTGCTGATAAAGATCAGGATCATTAAGAATAGTAGTCACAATCGCAGCACCGTGAACCGGCGGGTTGGAGTAATTTGAACGTATTCCTGATTTAATTTGACTAAATGCAGACTCCGCAATATCACTATCTTCTGCCACCAAAGTGATGCCACCCACGCGTTCATTATATAAACCGAAGTTTTTAGAAAAGGAGTTGGCCACTAATAATTCTTTATTATATTGAGCAAAGATACGCAGTCCTTGAGCATCTTCTTCAACCCCTTTTGCAAACCCCTGGTAAGCAAAATCAAAAAATGGAATGGCGCCTAAATCAGCAATCAATTTCGCTAAAACTTCCCATTGTTCCGCGCTTGGATCGATACCGGTAGGATTATGGCAACAGCCATGGAAAAGCACTAAATCACCTGCTTCAACAGCTTGCAACGACTCCAGCATAGCATCGAAGTCTAAGTCTTTTTTTTCTGCATTGTAATAGTCATAGCTGGCGACAGTAAGGCCAGCGGTTTTAAAAACATTGCCATGATTTGCCCAGGTTGGGTTACTCACCCATATTTTTTTTATGCCCAGTTTTTTAACCGCAAAATCAGCAGCGGTGCGCAGCGCGCCGGTTCCTCCTGGAACCTGTGCGGTACGTGCACGATGTGATTGTATAATCTCAGAATCCTGTCCAAACAACAATTTTTGAACGGCAACGCCGTAAGCGGCAATACCTTCAATGGTTAAATAACTTTTTGTCGTTTCTTCCGCTAGAAGGCGTTTTTCAGCTTCTTTAACGGTCGCTAAAATGGGGGTTTGTCCACTTTCGTTTTTATAAATCCCAACACCCAAATTAATTTTTTCACTGCGGGGATCTTTTTTAAATGCATCAGTTAATCCTAAGATGGGATCTGCTGGCGCCATACTAACTTGTTCAAACATAATTGTTCCTTAACTATACTTAGCGTTATCTTTGTATGTCGTGTTATACCATCACTAACTTTTCAATCAATAAAAAACGTAAATCTTAAGCTAATTTATTGGCAATCTCTTCTATTTTAACTTTCCAGATGGCAGGGCCCTGCTCATGAACATTATTACCTTTACTATCCACAGCTACGGTAACAGGCATGTCTTCGACATCAAATTCATAAATGGCTTCCATGCCTAAATCAGCAAAAGCGACCACTCGGGATTTTTTTATTGCCTTCGACACTAAATAAGCAGCGCCGCCAACGGCCATTAAATAGACAGACTTATGTTTAGCAATCGAGTCAACCGTCTGTTGGCCGCGTTCAGATTTCCCGATCATACCCAGTAACCCGGTTTCTTCGAGCATAAAGTCGGTGTATTTGTCCATTCTTGTTGCTGTGGTTGGACCCGCAGGGCCGACTACTTCATCCCTTACTGCATCAACGGGTCCGACGTAATAAATAAATCTTCCATTAAAGTCAACGCCTTCAGGTAAACCTTCTCCGGAACTTATCAGAGAGTGGATGCGCTTGTGAGCGGCGTCTCGACCAGTTAATATTTTGCCTGACAAGAGAAGAGAATCACCACTTTTCCAGGAAGCCATCTCGGCTTTACTGAGGTTATTAACATTCACTCGATGAACATTTTTACCTTCTTCGCGGGTAATTTCAGGCCAGTCACTTAATTTTGGTGCGACTAACTCCGCTTCCCCGCTACCATCAAGTTTAAAATGCGCGTGTCTGGTTGCGGCGCAATTAGGGATCATCACCACAGGCAGTGATGCTGCATGGGTTGGACAACTTTTAATCTTAATATCAAGTACAGTGGTTAGCCCCCCTAAACCCTGTGCACCAATACCGAGTGCATTAATCCGCTGCATAATTTCTAAGCGCAGTTTTTCATCTGCATTTAACTGTTCAGGATTATTTTTAGCTTTTTCTTGTAAATCAAAGATATCCACAGCTTCCATTAATGACTCTTTAGCCATTACTGCCGCTTTTTCTGCCGTCCCACCTATGCCGATCCCCAACATACCCGGCGGACACCAACCTGCCCCCATGCTGGGCACTGTTTTCTCTACCCAGTCAGCAATTGAATCTGACGGGTTTAACATCACCATTTTTGATTTATTTTCCGAGCCACCGCCCTTTGCCGCGACCATCACTTCCACTTTATTGCCCGTCACCATCTCGACATGAACAACTGAAGGGGTATTATCCTGGGTATTTTTACGCGCGCCGGCAGGATCTGCAACAATTGAAGCGCGCAGCGGATTACTCGGATCCGTATAAGCCTTTCTGACACCGGCATCTACTAACTCTTGGACAGTCAGTTCCCCTTCAAATTGTACCTTCATCCCTATTTTGACAAAAACAGTGACAATGCCGGTATCTTGACAAATCGGGCGTTTACCTTCAGCGGACATACGAGAATTAATGAGAATCTGAGCAATCGCATCTTTTGCGGCCGGATTTTGCTCCGCCTGATAAGCCTTATGCATGGCTTCTATAAAATCAAGAGGGTGATAGTAAGAGATAAACTGTAATGCATTCGCAACGCTGTTGACAAAATCCTGCTGCTTAATAATTGTCATGTAAAACTCCGTTAATATAAATGAAGGGGTATAAAGGGCTGATATATAATACAGAGAATGGTAATCTGTATCACCATATCCACCAAAACATTTGTTACAAAACTGTTGACTGAATTCTAAAAAATATGACTAATACTAATTCCACTATATTAATACAGCCTCTCTCATTAACCATTACTGAACTTACTAATATAAAAGCGCAGATAGCAGGCTTAGATTGGGCGGTTTTGCTTGAATCAGCCAGCACCGATCATGTTGATAGCAGGTGGTCGATTATTAGTGCACAGCCCGTTGCGAATATAGTCACATATCAAGGGATCAGCACCATAACACAGGGTAACAAAACTATCAGCGATTGTTCTGATCCGCTGTCCCTGCAACAGAATCTTCGCCAAAAATTATTTCATAATAATAAAGTAGAGACTGATATTCCCTTTACGGGAGGCGTATTAGGTTATTATGCCTATGGACTGGGCAATCATTTCGAAGATATCAAAAATGCGCATAAACCGGTGAACCTCAATTTGCCTGAAATGGCCGTGGGTTTTTATGACTGGGCGTTGCTCATTGATAATAAAAATGCACAAAATTATTTAGTTGTTCATCAAATTAAACAGTCCAGCATAAACATTCAGTCATTATGGCAGCAAAGATTTGATTGGTTAAAAGAGCAAAATGTAACAACAAACAACGAAAATTTTAAATTATGGTCATCCTGGCAAGCGAATATGAGCAAGTCACAATATGCGTATAAGTTTGCTACCATTCAGGAATACATACTGGCAGGCGATTGCTACCAAGTTAATCTGGCACAACGGTTTCAAGCAAGTTACCAGGGCGACGAATATCAAGCTTACCAAGCGCTGCTGGCAGAGAACCGCCCTCCTTTTGCTGCATTTATACGCTTACCCGCACAAGCAATTATCTCCCTGTCCCCGGAACGTTTTATAAAATTAGATCATAATATTGTTGAAACAAAACCAATCAAAGGAACAACATCGCGTTTTGATGATATTTTAAAGGATAAAATCAGCAAACAAGCCTTATTAGACTCTGAAAAAGATCGCTCGGAAAACTTAATGATTGTGGATCTTTTACGCAATGACATTGGCCGTGTGTGTACTGCCGGTAGTGTCTCGGTGCCAAAGCTATTTGAGATCGAAAGTTTTCCCGCTGTGCACCATTTAGTGAGTACAGTGGTCGGTCAATTAGACAGTATTTATAGCAGTGAAGATTTATTGCGCGCATGCTTTCCAGGCGGCTCAATTACCGGCGCGCCCAAAATACGTGCGATGGAAATAATAGCCGAATTAGAGCCACATAACAGGCAAGTTTATTGCGGCAGCATTGGTTATATTAATGGCAATGGGCAAACAGATACCAATATAAGCATCAGAACCTTGCTCTGTCATCAGGGTCATATTTATTGTTGGGCAGGAGGAGGCTTAGTCGCTGATTCGAATATTGATGCTGAATATCAGGAGTGTTTTGACAAGGTAAGTAAAATTTTACCTTGTCTGGAAATGTTGAACAAATAAATCATACCGGCAGAGCTTTGAGTCTCGAGCTTTCTAGCTTTAGATTAACGGACAGGCAGTTCAATATCTTCAAATAATTGACTGACTTCAGCGTTATATTTTTAACTGTATCGCTTTTTTAACCAGCGGTCGATTCAAATGCGGTGCTGAATATCAGGCGTATTTTGACAAGGTAAATAAATTTCACCTTGTCTAGAAATGTTAAAAAATAAATCTAGTGAGCAAAATCACGCTGGGGTAGGTTTTAGCTTTAAAAAGCTTTGGTTTAACGGACAGGCAGTTCAATATCTTCAAATAATTGGCTGACTTCAGCGTTATATTTTAATTGAATCGCTTTTTCGACTAGCGGACGATTCAAATGAGGCGCAAAGCGAATCATAAAATCATACATATAATCCCGCAAAAAAGAGCCCTTTCTGAACCCAATACTGGTGGTGCTTGATTTAAAGATATGACGGGCATCTATCACGCAGAAATCATCATCATCTTTATTGATAGCCATACTGGCAACCACCCCAACCCCCAAGCCTAAACGCACATAGGTTTTAATCACATCGGCATCCGTTGCAGTAAAGACCACATTAGGTTTAAATCCTGCCGAGTTAAAGGCTTCATCTAACTCCGAACGTCCGGTAAACCCAAAAACATAAGTCACAATCGGGTACTGGGCAATATCGGCAATGCTAATATCCTTAATATTCGCCAGAGGGTGGTTTTTAGGAACAATGACCGAACGATTCCAATGATAACAAGGCAGCATAATCAAATCTTGATAGAGATGCAGTGCTTCAGTTGCAATCGCAAAATCGGTTTTCCCTTTGGCCACCGACTCGCTTATTTGCGTCGGAGTTCCCTGGTGCATATGCAGCGACACTTTTGGATAGCGTTTTATAAAACCTTGAATAACATCCGGTAAAGCGTAACGCGCTTGAGTATGGGTAGTGGCTATATTTAACGTTCCCTGATCCGGCTGAGTATATTGGCAAGCAATGGCTTTGATACTTTCAACTTTACCTAATATCTGCGAGGCATAACGAATAATCTCTTTTCCCGCAGGGGTTACCTTGGTTAAATGTTTCCCGCTTCTTTCAAAAACTTGAATTCCCAACTCATCTTCGAGCATGCGCACTTGTTTGCTGATCCCGGGCTGCGACGTGTACAAATTCTCAGCAGTTGCAGATACATTTAAATTATTATTTAACACTTCGACAATATAACGTAATTGTTGTAATTTCATATAAAAGCCATTAGTTATAGAAAAATTTTTAGATTTGATATTCCATTTGATTCTAACAGAGTCGCATCAAATATATAGAACTAGTTATGCTCGAGTGATGAGAACTGACAGATTTAAAGCACAGTGCACAGTAGTCGCTGTATTTGTTGTACGTTAAAAGTGATCCATATCAAATGTCGCCGGGTTCATTTCAAATTCAGGAAATAAATTGACACAAATCATAAGTTTACCAGCAACTTGCCTCTAGTATGGCAAACATGGTTAGTAAACAGGACATAATAGATGGTACATATCGATAATACACAGTTAAAAATCTTCCAAACACAGCTTCTATCGTCCCTTGAAAAGTTACGTAATGATGTTTCAGATATGCTGCTGAAATCAAATCATGCCGGGCATAATCTGGCTGCTAAACAATTAGAAAAACTATCCAATGATCAATTGGTTGAATTAACGTCAAAACTTGATATCTCCTCACTGGCGCACAAGACAAACGAGATTAAAAATATCGATGCTTCGTTAAATGATATTGAATTAGGTTTATATGGGTTTTGTTCCGATTGTGAAACAGAAATTACGATAGAAAAATTGCAAGAAAATGTGACCACTAAACGTTGTGATATCTGTGAAAAAAAATATCATAAGCAAAAATATAATCAGTTCAAATTATAAACTGCTAAAATAGGCAATGAGTATTTAACTTACTCATTGCAACATTGACATTCGCTACTTATAATAGGCAAATTTAGAGTTGCTAATTTGTCTATTAATAATCCCAAAACTCCCCCTGAAGCGCAGCCGGACTACGGTGATGCGAATCAATTAAAACCTCTGACTGCAGAACAATGCTCACCTGATTTCAGAACCCAATTGTCAAAGCAAAATAATAATGAAAACAATTGGTTGTCCATGTACCCCGTTGTTTCTCAAATCATTACACATTTTGAAAAGTTACCACAACCTTTACTGGTATTTAACTCGGTGTATTGGCAAGCGGCCACCAGTGTCATCTTTGAATGTACTGCGCCCGATTATGCACTCCTGGCGCTGCTTAATTACAATCAGGAAACCTTATTCGGACGCCTCACCCAGCAGAAAGAAAAAACCATTCATTTTGAGCAGGGTGAAATTTTCAATTACAATCATGGCTGTTTGGTTTTAAATATCAGTCCACTTTTAGTTAATCCAACTTTGTGGTTTTTAATCAAGTCATTTTTAATTACACGCACCCTACCGGCAACATCAGCAGTAAACGGTGAAAAATTTAAGGAAAAACACCCCAAACAACCTTTGAATCAGGTA
>JBLIEH010000043.1:0-10045 GCA_047632875.1 Psychromonas sp.
CCCGGTGCGGACATGATACATTTTCATGCCTTTTTCATATTTTCCTGAACAAACACGCATAAAGGCAATCCTATCACGATGTTTAGGATCCATATTTGCTTGGATTTTAAAAACAAATCCAGAAAAGGCTTCTTCAACGGGTTCAACTACACGTTGTTTTGTGGCGCGAGATAATGGTTTTGGCGCCCAATCAACAAGGCCATCCAGGAAATGATCAACACCAAAGTTGCCCAGTGCAGTACCAAAATAAACCGGCGTTAATTCACCTTTTAAAAACAGCTCATGATCAAATTCATGCGAGGCACCTAAAACCAATTCCAACTCTTCACGCAGGTCATGAATATGGTTAGGCAAAATACTTTCAAGCTCCGGATTATCCAGCCCTTTAATAATACGCGCCTCTTGAATGGTATGCCCCTGACCCGATGAATAGAGTATAACCTCATCATGTAAGAGATGATAAATGCCTTTAAATTCTTTACCCATGCCGATAGGCCAGGTAATGGGTGCACAGGCAATATTTAAGACAGCTTCAACTTCATCCATTAAATCAACGGGATCGCGCGTCTCACGGTCACACTTATTCATAAAGGTGATAATTGGCGTATCACGTAAACGGGTTACTTCCATTAATTTAATAGTACGTTGCTCAACACCTTTTGCTGCATCAATGACCATTAAACAGGAATCAACCGCCGTTAAAGTACGGTAAGTATCTTCCGAGAAATCTTCATGTCCGGGCGTATCTAATAAATTAACTAATCTGTCTTTATAGGGGAATTGCATTACCGAGGTAGTGATAGAGATACCACGATCTTTTTCCATCTCCATCCAGTCAGATTTTGCATGCTGACCTGATTTTTTACCCTTAACTGTACCGGCTTTTTGTAACGCGTTGCCAAATAATAAAACTTTTTCAGTGATAGTTGTTTTACCCGCATCAGGGTGAGATATGATTGCAAATGTTCTTCTCTTCTGTACATTCTCTATAATGTCTTTACTTGTCATTCTTTATTATCTCTAATTTTGTGCACAAGCTTGTACACAATAATTTTTAAAAGGATTCATGAAAATATTTTTGCGATTATAGCAAATTCAGCTAAGCAATTCATTTAATATCAGCAATAGCAATTTATAGAATTTCAGCGTTTTTTATTTTAGTCTGCAGCCTGTTTCGCACCCGCCCTGAATCAACTTTTCATACACATCGGAGACGCCCGGATCAGGAATTATTCTTTACGGCAATTAGACTGGATAAAGGGTGCTAAAATAATAATATGCAGCTTTTAATTACATCAATCACACTTATCCAGATGGAGGCGCTATGAAACGAGTTACTGCATTTTTTATTTTTCTGCTGATTTCTTTCAATACCCAAGCGCAGGGGAATTCCAGCTTTAATAATGAAATCGGTCATTTTGCCGGCGGTGTTTTTTCAGCCGGTATTACCGTCGTTATAATAGATAAATACTTTCCTGAACAAAATAGCGCTTGGGTGGGATTTGCACTCAACAGCGCAGTATATTCATTAATTGAATATCGTCAATATCACTTGGGTGATAACTCAGCAAGTGATGCCCTGCTCGATGCCGCATCTCATGCATTAGGCGCTGCCATAGGTTCCTATCTTACGGGTAAGTACATTATCACCCCTACTGTTGCATTTGAAGCTAATAACAGTGTTTATACTGGCATAAAGATTGCGGTAGATTTTTAAATTAAGACGGAGGAGAATAAAATCTATTTTTATTCTCCTCCGTCAATAACAGGCAGAAATAAAGATAAATACCTGCTAAAATAACTCACTAAAAATTATTTAATGTAAAAATGGTGAACCATGAAAATATTAGTACGTAACCTTGCTACGGCAACCACTGAAGAAAAATTAAAAAGCTTATTTGTTGAATATGGCACCGTGCAGTCTTGTAGCTTAGTGCTTGATAAAGCAACAGGAAAATCAAAGGGTTTTGGTTTTGTAGAGATGCCAAAAGTTGGCGAAGCAAAAGCGGCGATGAAAACATTAAACGGTTATAAATTAGCGGGCAATTTTATTCGCGTAAAAAAAGCAGAGTCTAAAGTGGAAGTTGTTGAAGGTGCTGAAGCGGCAACCACTGTCGAGAAGAAAGCGGAGCCTGCCGCTGACAAAACAGCAAAAAGTGAAAACAAACAAACAAATTATTATGGCAAGATAAAAAAATCAGATAATGGATTTTAACCAGAATAGGTAATTTTCGATAGGAATAAAGAATAAATCGTCAGCGCGTTTAACCCTAACAGCAGTGATGGCTTATACGCGCATTTAACCGACAAGGCTAAAAAGCTTTAGGATAATAAAGCTTTAGGATAATAAAGCTTTCCAACCCGTTTTATTATTCAAGCTTTTTTTATCCTTCCAGCACTCTAGCCTTGTTTTCAGCTTATCAGCGCTAACTTTTTATTAACGCTGATAAAAACGTTCGACGCTATCAATAAACGAGCTTAATTTGTCCATAGGCAGGCTATTAATCCCCGCAGCGGCGGCACGCCCGCCTCCCGTGACAAATTGACTGCAGATATCACCCGCCCCCTGTTTATTGCTTAGCGGTGCGCGTAGTGAGACCAAATAACTGTCATCGCCATTTTCGGTTAAAACGGCATGGGCTGAATCTGGACCTTGGTTTGCAAGTAAATTGCCATACACCCCGCCAATACGGCGCGCCCATGCGGCATTAGGCAAAAGATAGACAGAAAACAGAGCGCTGCGATGATCTGCCTGTACTGCTAATGCATCTGCCATATCCGATTGATAGGCCTGCTGCAACTGCCTAAAAGGTGAACTTGGATCAGCTATAACATCCAACGGAGACTCGTACTTCAGCAGTAACTGGTACAAACTTGCCGGATGAAAATGAAGATCCTCTAACTTCGCACCATAACCATTGTAATTAATTAGGGTGCCGAGCTCTTTAAGCTGCTCAGTTTGTGATCTAGTCAGACCCGCATGCGCGGCTAATTGATCGGCTTTGCTTATTAAGTTATCCCCATAAGCTGCTGTGATAGCCCACTCATGAAACTGCCCATCAAGTAATTTATCAATAATTAATGCTGTACAGGTATTAGCGTCTAAATCGATAATTGCCTGCAAATTTTCATGCACAGGTATTTCACCCGAGCGGTGATGATCGGCATAAAAAACCTGAGCGCCGTTGGACAACGCTCGCTTTACCCCGTCGATATTTTTTTCCATCGAGATATCAAGCACGGTTAATTTCTCACCGGCAGCAGGATCAACTTGAGCAACCAGGTTTATATCACGCTTAACACCCGTGATTAACTTGTTTTTCTGCGGTGAGGCCAGACGTAATTGTAACAAAGCAATAATGCCATCGGCATCGCCATTGAAAACATCGTAATTCATAATAACCCTTTGTTAGAAGCTGTCAGATGATGGCCGACAGCTGAAAGTCGCTCTCAAATATATTGCTGCTGTTTTAGATACTGCACAACTTGCAGTGCGCATTCTTGTACCGATTTATCTGCGGTTTCGACATGCACTTCAGGATTAACAGGCGCCTCATAAGCCGAGTCGATTCCGGTGAAATTCTTGATTTCGCCGGCGCGCGCTTTTTGATACAGCCCCTTAGGATCCCGCTGTTCACAAACCGCCAAGGGGGTATCAATAAACACTTCAATAAATTCTCCTTCCGCCAGCAGATCACGCACCATTTGGCGATCCGTATTAAAAGGCGAAATAAAAGCACTGGACACCAGCAAACCCGCATCAATAAATAATTTTGAAACCTCGCCAATACGGCGAATATTTTCTACACGCCCCTGATCAGAGAAACCCAAATCACCATTTAGACCATGACGGATATTATCACCATCTAAAACATAGGTTTTAGCGCCCAATTCGTGGAGCATATAATCCACCGCGTTGGCAACGGTAGATTTACCCGAGCCGCTTAACCCGGTAAACCATAATACAGCCGGTTTATGACCGTTTAATTTAACCCGCGCGCCATGCGACACCGCAGCCTGATGCCAAACAACATCCGATGACTTATCGCCATCCACTTCTTTATTAATATAGGGGGTAGTCATAAAATTCCTTAAAATATTAGCGATCAGCTGATAACTGACAGCTATTTATTTATAATCCAAAAACCAAAGTAATCGCGGTGACAGCAACAACGCCATAAATAATACTGACGGGTAAGCCGATTTTGACAAAATCACTTAACTTGTATTGCCCGGCGTTAAATACCATCAGGTTAGTCTGATAACCGTAGGGGCTGACAAAACTGCCACTGGCACCAAAGGCGACGGCCATAATAAAGGCCATTGGGTTTGCATCCAGAGTTACCGCTAATCCATAGGCGATAGGAAATATCAGTGCAGCGGCGGCGTTATTGGTAACCAGTTCAGTTAACCACCAAGTCAAGATATAGATAATAACCAGCGCAAAGAACGGTGATACCACAAGCGCATAACTGTCCACAAAGTGAGAGAAAATAGCCAGTAAGCCACTATTATTTAATGAATAAGAAAGCACTAATGCCGAGGAGATGATTAACCACAGATCAGCGGGAAATCTGCGCAACAACTCACCCGATGTTAAACTGCCGGTCAGAAGCAGTAATCCGAGTAAAACAATCAACCCCTTAAACAAGGTAAAAAGACCTAATGCCGAACCTATAATGGCAACAAAAAAACCTAATGTAGCGAGCAGCGCTTTGCCCCCGCTGAGCATTGAATCAAGTTCAACACCGCTTACGATAATAAAATTTTTACTGATATTACGTCGTGATTTAAAATCTTCACCGACCGCGAGGACCAGATAATCACCGGATCTTAAAGCAACCTCACCCAGCTTACCTGATAAGTTTTCCCCATCGCGCTTAATAGCCACCACTGCCGCATCAAACAAAGCACGAAACCCGGATTTTTTTAATGATTTCCCCAGTAAAACACTTTCAGGACGGATCACCACTTCGGTGAGATTATCGAGTAATAAACCCTGATGATGCGCAAAAATAGACAAACCATCAAATTGATTCAACTGCTTAACTTTAGCCACATCACCACTGAAAATTAAACGGTCATTTGCCTGAAGGACTTCGCTAGGCGACACAGGGCTAAGCAAATGTTGCCCACGCACAATCTCAACAAGAAATAACGATTCCAACTGGCGTAAACCATTTTCCTCAATTGTTTTACCCATTAAGGTCGATTTTTCACTCACCTTCGCATCGATAAAGTAAGTTTGCATTACTTCAGAATTAACATGATGATCAGGTAAAAAGCGCGATAAAAACCATAATGCCATGCCACAGGCAATCACAAGACAGGAGCCGACCAGGGTGAAATCAAAAAAAGAAAGAGAAGGTAATCCGGCGCCTATCACCAAACTGTTAACAATTAAGTTAGTCGATGTACCAACCAGGGTCAGCGTGCCGCCCAAGATAGCCGCATAGGACAGCGGCAGCAGTAATTTACTGCCGGCATGGTAGGGATTATTGCGAATTGGCGCCAACATAGTGGATACGACGGCGGTATTATTTAATAAGGCGGAAGATACAACGGTAAAACTGAACAGATGAATAAACGTCTTACCGTAGCTTTTATGAATAACCTTAGTGGCAATCATCCTTAAAAATCGAGTTTTTTCAAGGGCGAGCGAACACACCAGTAACAGTATTAAGGTCAGCAATCCCTGATTAGAAAAACTCAGTAAAACCTGCTCAGTACTCACCATATTCGAGACAAACAAAATCAGCAGCGTAATACCAAAGACAAGAACGGGACGTTGTTGAAACTTAATTAAGCCAATAATCGTTCCGATAAAAACCAATAAAACGAAATAGGAGTCAATAGTCATAAAAATCAGCCATCAGCTATCGGCCATCAGCTGACAGCACAAAGCTGGCAGCTGATAGCATTTAGCTATTATCCTTTTAAAATATCCATAAGTCGCGAGCCAATAGCCGCAACTCCCACCTCTTTAGCCTTTAAGAATATCCTTCGCTTCCCAATGAGGATAATGCTTGCGGACTAGAGCATTAAATTCAACTTCAAAGGGACTGAATGCGGGAGCTGTTTTAGCAAGTGCTTCAACCGAGCCGCTAATCATGCCAGCACCTACCGTTGCATTGGTCAGGCGATCAATAATAATAAAGGCACCCGTAGCACGATTTTCACTGTAGCTGTCAAAATGAATTGCTTCAGCAACCTCAAAATTACAGCTGCCAATTTCATTTAATGCCAGTTGATTTGCCTCACACTTCTCCATGGTATTAACATCAACTTTATTATTGATAGAAACGACCGAACCAAAAGTAGAGTGTGTGCCCGCTTTAATAATATATTCACGGTCAACATGTAATACTTCTTCAGTCATCCAAACCACATCGGCGACAAAGTTTTTGCTCGACTCCGGTTTTTCATGCGGACGAACAATCATATCACCACGGCTGATATCAATTTCATCTTCCAGCGTTAGGGTAATAGCCATGCCCGAAAAGGCACTTTGCAGATCCCCGTCAAAAGTAACAATAGATTTAACTTTACTCTGTTTACCCGATGGTAATGCCTGAATCGTATCACCAACGCGAATTTCACCCGAAGCCACCGTACCGCAGAAACCGCGAAAATCTAAATTCGGGCGATTTACATATTGCACCGCCAGGCGGAATTTATCGTTGGTATCGCTCTCAATTTTAATCGTATTGAGCAGACGTAATAAAGGTGAACCCGGATACCAGGTCATGTGCTCACTTTCATTAACGACATTATCGCCTTTTAATGCCGAGATAGGCACAAAACGGATATCAGCAATATCTAACTGCTTAGCAAATTCACGGTAATCCGCTTTGATTTGTTTGTACACAGCCTGATCGTAATCAACGGCATCCATTTTGTTTACCGCAACCACCACATGTTTAATACCTAAAAGAGAGCAGATATAAGAGTGACGACGCGTTTGCACCTGTACACCATGTCGCGCATCAATCAAAATAATGGCCAAATCACAGGTCGACGCACCCGTTGCCATATTACGCGTATATTGCTCATGTCCAGGGGTATCAGCAATAATAAATTTACGCTGATCCGTGGCAAAGTAACGATAAGCAACATCAATGGTGATGCCCTGCTCACGCTCAGACTGCAGACCATCAACCAATAACGCTAAATCGAAATCTTCATTGGTGGTATTAAACTTTTTAGAATCTTTTTCAATGGCCGCCATCTGATCATCAAAAATCATTTTGCTATCAAATAACAAACGACCGATCAAGGTCGATTTACCATCATCCACGCTACCACAAGTGATAAAACGCATAAGATCTTTATTTTCATGAACGCGCAGATATTCTTCGATATCCGTCGCAAGTAAGTTTGAATCGTTTGACATAACAAATCCTTTAAGCTTTTAGCTGTCAGCGCTCGGCTGTCAGATAAAGCTATTCGTTTGACTCTACTGCTTTAATTAAACCGGTTATCATCATCGAAATATGATGTGTTTGTTCTAACCAATTTTTACCTTCAGTAGAGGATAAATAACCAATATCAATACCAATATAAATTTAAGTTCTCGCTTCAGCCATTGACGAGCGAGCAATCTCCAAAAAACGGCATTTTTCTTTTTTACTACTGCGCGTCATGCCTTCAGCTATATTACTTGGTACAGATAAACCTGAACGAGTAAGCCTTTCTCTAAAACCATAATCTTTTAAACCTGCGCTACCTTTATATAATTCGGCAGATAAACGTGCTGACTTTTTCCAAACTTCCAGTTTTTCAAAATTCATAATCATTCCTAAATTAAAACTAATTTCAAAATAAGGAGCAAAATCTACGTGTGACTATTGTTTTACGGAGAGCAGAAAGCTGAAGACCGACAGCTATTTCTAAGCGCGGAGCGCTTAGAAATATCCTTCCATCTTTTTCTTTTCCATCGAACCGGCGGAGTCATTATCAATCACTCGGCCTTGGCGCTCGGAGGTTGTGGTTAACAGCATTTCCTGGATAATTTCTGGGAGCGTTGTCGCTTGAGATTCAATCGCACCGGTTAACGGGTAACAACCTAGTGTACGGAAACGGACCATCTTCATTTCCGGTACTTCACCCTCTTTTAACGGCATACGTTCATCGTCCACCATAATAAGCGCGCCATCACGTTCAACAACGGGGCGTTTTTTGGCAAAGTATAAAGGCACCATTTCGATATCTTCCTGATAGATATACTGCCAGATATCAAGCTCTGTCCAGTTCGACAGCGGGAATACGCGAATACTTTCACCACGATCCACTTTAGCGTTATAAATGTTCCATAATTCAGGACGTTGGTTTTTTGGATCCCAGCGATGTTTCTTATCACGGAAAGAATAAACACGCTCTTTGGCGCGAGATTTCTCTTCGTCACGACGTGCACCGCCAAAGGCAGCATCAAAACCGTATTTATCTAAAGCCTGCTTTAAACCTTCGGTTTTCATGATATCCGTATGTTTGGCACTCCCATGCACAAAAGGACTGATCCCCATTTCCATGCCGCGCGGATTTTTATGAATCAGCAAATCAAAATCATATCTTTTTGCTAGGTTATCGCGAAATTCAATCATTTCTTTGAATTTCCAGTTAGTATCAACATGCATTAACGGGAACGGAATTTTACCCGGGTAAAATGCTTTACGCGCTAAGTGCAGTAATACTGAAGAATCTTTACCGACAGAATACAGCATCACCGGGTTATCAAATTCAGCGGCGACCTCACGCATAATTTGAATCGATTCAGCCTCAAGCGCTTTGAGGTGCGTTAATCTATTTTTATTCATGATTTTCCTTCGCTTTAACAATATTTAATTTTATGCATGACGCATTATGCATCAATGCATTCTGATAATTAAGGGATAAAAAGTTATAAGTAATAAGAGAATATGGTTGACGGATATCGGCAGACAGCTCTCGCTATGTTAAACAAAGAAATAATACGGACTTAGTGTCATATTATTTAAAAACAGGAAGTAACATGTTTTCTAACTGTTTGAAAGTTATCTTTTTGCGGCATTTTCTTTTATTTTCTGCTCCTGCATTTTTCTGGATAAATCATCAAAACGGCTTATACAGAGCTGTTCTATGCTGCCCCTATTCATTTGAGCCAGCTTAATGGCCGTTTTTTTCTGCTCAGAAAATATGACTTGTACTTGTCCTATATATAATAGTCTACCCGCACGCAAACTATCGTTATACATGTCACTGTAATAATTAAACATCGCAGGATCTTTACCATTTTTTGCAACATCAGCACATAATTGATAGTTGGCCAGAGCACGACCGGTTATTTTTAAATCCTGATCACTGAGCGGTTTTGCATCCAGCGCCAAAGAAACTAACATAAATACAGTTAGGTTCAATAATTTCATCCTAGCCCCTGAATAAAAAAAGACCTTATAATCATCTGCTAGACACTTATATATAGTCATCTGCAAAAATTGACCTGTTTTATATTTTTAAGAACGGAGTTAAACGCACCACGCCTTAAGTCCCACTTTTAAAAACAGATCAAAACTTTAATCCGTTGCTTATTAAGCCAGCGCCTGCTCAAAATCCGCTATTAAGTCCGAGGTGTTTTCGATACCGATTGAACAACGCACCATGGTCTCACTGATGCCCATTTTTTGGCGGATCGCGAGTCCCATCTCATGATAGATTGTCGGTGCAACCGGTAAAGCGAGGGTACGGTTATCACCAAGATGGGTTGCGCTAATCACAATTTTCAGTTTATTTAACAGCTCACAACAGTCTTCACCGGCAATAAGATCAAAACTTAACATTGCACCAAAGTCTTTAAATAAACGTTTAGCAGTTTGGTGTTGAGGGTGATCTTTGAGTCCCGGATAATAGACCTTGGCAACCTTGGGGTGCTGCGCTAAAAATTCCGCTAATACGGCTGCGTTTTCACACTGGCGCTGCATACGCAGCTCCATGGTTTCACTGCCGACAGAAATAAGGTGTGCGGTTTGCGAACTGATACAAGCTCCCATATCCCTTAAGCCTTTTTTCTTTA
>JBLIEH010000044.1:0-10001 GCA_047632875.1 Psychromonas sp.
GCGGGAGAGAAAATAAAAATAGCTTCCAGCAGCAAGACGATGAGAGTGGTGATCATTAAAGAGATTTCAAGCCATTTGGCAGATGTGACCTTAGCGTTTGCTTCCCGGTCATACTGAAATACAATCTCATTCATCCCCTTCAGGAAATCAGATTCATGCCGCGCTATAGAATGCGCATTCAGCCTAAGCTCAGTGATGTCAAATGAGGAGCTGATTATCGCTGCCGCATTGAGTATTGTTTCATAGTCGGATTGGATGCCATTAAATAAGGCGATAATCTTTTTGCTATTATCGCCAGGTAACTGTAAATCCTTATTTCCGCGGATTAACCCAAGGTGAGAATATTTCCACAAATCTGCCGCATCTTTAAGCTCTACGCGATAACGCGATGCTAGAGCTTCGGATTCAGCGGTTGAAATATAATAACTCAACTTGGTTATTTTCTGGCTCAACATACGTTGTCTACCGGCAATATTGACAAGGTGCGAATCATAAACTTGGGCTGTTAATAGAAGTTGTATTACAATTTGGGAGCCGATGATCAGCAGCGCAATGAGCGAGAGGGCGATAATATAGCGCTGACGTAGCTTAGAGACGGAGATTACTGCTGTATCGTTGCTCTGATATGGAATGTTGGATGGCATAATTATTTCCCTGCAATGCTGCTTCTTAATAAATCCAATATATTTCACCAATACGTGACTAGGGCACCTTTGAAAATTAAGCGCTCAATTGACCTGCGCAGCAATGATTTTACGAATTTTTCATGTTTGCTTTTAACCGAAAAGCCTCATGGCAGATGAACGATATGCTTATTGGCAGGAATTATTGATAAACAAGTAGCGAGTGGATTAAGTAAAACTGAAAAATATAAATTCTACCTATAGTGCTAACGCCTCTGTCATCTATTTTACCTAACCTAAAAAATATTAAGTTAGCTATTCAGCAGCCAGCTTACGCTTATCTAATTTGAGTTATTATGCCATTTTTACAGACATTTTAGATATGCAAACATTGTATTATTATGTAATAAGTAAATGATAACGACTTTGATATATATCAAATGCTTATATGCTATCTTTTGGCTTGGTTGTTATTGTTGTGGACAGTGCCTTTAAAACAATAAAAGTTTGTTTATAAGCTATAACGCTGGCTCGTCTGTTGAGATTTTGTGTGCTTTATACAAGTTAGAGCCTACCCTCTTTAATCGTCCTGCGTTATTCGTCATTCACAGAGCAGAACGGTGCTTCTGTCCTGCTCAGAACACTTTTAGCGTTGCACAAAATGATGACTTTAATCAACTCAGTTTAATCTTTATAATTGCTTTTCGAACACAGCTAAGTCATTTAAATAAAGGAAAGAGAGAATGTTTAGTCATGTAATGCTTGGAACCAATAATATAGAAGAGTCGAAGCTGTTTTACGATGCTGTCTTGGCGACACTCGGACACAATGCAGGTGTCTTAGATGACAAAGGACGCTGTTTTTATATGACAGAAGCGGGTGTCTTGGCGTTAACGCTGCCAATCAATGGTGAACCTTCAACCTACGGAAATGGTATGACTATCGGATTTAAAGCCAGTGATCCGGAAGCGGTTGAGGCCTTTCATGCGGCAGGGATAGCTAACGGAGGGACTGCATGCGAACAACCACCGGGGCTTCGCGACGCGGGTGCTAGAAAACTCTATTTAAGCTATCTGCGCGATCCATCGGGCAATAAAATTTGTGCTGCACACTTTGTTGTTGCTTAATCTGGATTTATTCAATTTTGTACAAATGCAGATCAAAAGTGCCTTTCATAAGGTGAAAGGCACTTTTTTATTGGATTAAGAATTGATAATACTGGTGGTGTGATAACGATAATGGGGCCGAGAAGTCATTCTCGTCACCAGCTCATAGCCTATAGTGCCGGCGTAATCTGCCACCTTCTCTACGGGAACATTGCCCCCCCATAAAACCACTTCTTGCCCTATTTCTAGCTTTATGGAGGGGTCAAGGGAGCGAATCGTAATCATATCCATAGACACTCTCCCCGCTAAAGTAGCTGCCAGCCCATCCACTTCAAGGGGAGCTCCCTGCCGTGTGCGGCCAGGGTAACCATCACCATAGCCTATCGCCACCGTTGCTAATAGGTGATCATCCGGGGCTTGATAAGATAAGCCATAACCTACTTTATCGCCTTTTTTCAGAGCACGAACCGAGATCACTTTTGAAGACAAGGTCATTGCCGGCAGTAAATCTAGCTCTCGACCACTGATACCGGCAAAGGGCGAAATACCGTATAACATGATCCCAGGACGGATCCAGCCACCTTCGGGTATTGGCCATTTCATCAAGGCTGCAGAGTTGGCGACACTCACTTCGATATCACCTATTGCTTGGTGTGTACTTTCAAAATAGGCCAACTGTTCACTAGTGGTACCATCTGCTAGGTCGTCCGCACAGGCAAAGTGAGTCATTAATAGCACTTCTTCCACCTGACCACTTTCCCTTAGCTTAGTCACAAATGCCTGAGCAGCCTCTGCTTCCACGCCAAGCCGGTGCATGCCCGAGTCCAGTTTCACAAATACTTTTGCGATATGTACGCGACTCTCCAACAGCCAATTAAGCTGTCTTTCATTATCAATAGCCGCCCAAAAAACCTGTTCTTCACAGAGTTGCCATTCTTCGGCTTCAAAAACCCCTTCAAGCAGCATAATAGGCGAGCTGATCCCTGCGTCACGTAACGCCATTGCTTCTTCAATGGCCGCCACGGCAAAAGCATCCACTTCCCCATCTAGATGGCGGGACACCTCAACGGCACCATGGCCATAGGCATTACTTTTTACGACAGCGAATGCCTTACAGGTCGGCTGCAATTTTTTAGCATAACGATAATTTTGTAAAATCGCATTTAAATCAATCGTTGCGGTTAGTGGTCTTGCCATTTTGGTCCCTTACTGCTTGTAACGCTGAGCTGACAATGGCTGTGAATCAATCTCGGTTTTGTTGCCCGATATGATATCTGCAATGATAGCCCCAGAGCCACAACTCATTGTCCAGCCCAGGGTGCCATGACCGGTATTAAGATATAAACCATCAATCCCACTGGCTCCGACTACAGGTGTACCATCGGGTGTCATAGGTCGTAAACCCGTCCAATAATCCGCCAAAGATAAATCACAGCCTTTACCAAATAAGTCACCTACCACGTGGTTAATGGTATCAGTTCTAGACTGAGGTAAATCCAAGTTATAACCCGCCAACTCTGCCGTACCTGCAGCACGGATACGATCACCTAAACGTGTCACAGCGACCTTATAGGTTTCATCCATGACCGTTGACAGCGGGGCATATTTTTCATCAGCAACAGGAACAGTCAATGAATAACCTTTCACGGGATAAACCGGAATATCAATATCACAGGCTTTAAGCAGCTCTTTTGAATAACTTCCCAGACACACCAGTACCTTATCAAAGGCTTGCATACCCAACTGGGTTTCAACCCCTTTAATCTTATTTGCCTGAACATTCAAGGATTTAATGTCAGAGTTAAATTGAAAGGTCACCCCCAAATTGTCGCATTTCTCTTTAAGAGACTGACAAAATAAGTAACAATCTCCTGTTTCATCCCCTGTTAGTCGTAAGCCCCCCTTGAATTTATCAATCACAGAGGCAAGCCCAGGTTCCACTTGCGCGATTTGTGCCGGGCTTAATACCTGATGAGGTACACCCAAGGATTTGAGTACTTTAATGTCTTTTTCTGATGCTTCCACCTGCTCGTCTTTGCGAAATAACTGCAACGTACCAGACTGACCATCTTGATATGAAATACCGATCTCTTTTCTTAAGGCAATAAATTGATCGCGGCTGTATTCGGCAAGGGCCATCATTCTGGATTTATTCATTTTGTAAGCATCGCCATTGCACTGCCCCAACATCTTCGCCATCCATAAAAGCTTTTTCATTTCAGGCTCAGGGCTCACCCTTAACGGAGCATGCTTTTGCATTAGCCATTTAACGGCTTTAAAGGGAACCCCTGGCGCCGCCCAAGGTGCAGAATAACCCGGTGAAATTTGTCCTGCATTAGCAAAACTGGTTTCTAAAGCAACACCAGGCTGACGATCAATCACCGTTACCTGAAAGCCTTTCTTCGCCAAATAGTAAGCAGAAGTAAGCCCAATAACCCCCCCTCCTAATACACAAACCTGCATCGCAATCTCTCCAATTAAACTAACGTTATATAAACTATAATCTCACACTGCATGCAGTTTTATCATCTTATTTTTAAGTGTTATGAAGATGTAAACACTATTAAAGAGTTATTTTTTAGTTTTTAACAGGCTATTAACAGGTTTTTTATTTGGTACTGATTTGGCCATGGCAGCTGGCATAAATATGACCGGGTTAAATAAATAAATAAATAAATAAATAAATTAATTTTTCATTTTTCATTTTTTATAGTCTGCCAATTTTAATCCTAATAACCGATCAAGAGAAAAACTGCTTTATCCTGAAAAACCAATGACAAAGATACAGCGGCGAGTATTAGCCCAAAATCATCACCTTTATTAGCCACAAAAAATTTATTGTCGTAATCAACCGATATCGCCATAAACCGTCACCACAACAGCAGGGCGGATCAGTAATCCAAAAATTAATGCAATGCCACCAAAAAACGCTGCGCTACCTGACATTAAGGCTATTAATTGACTGGGTTCAAAACCAATACTTGCCATCCACTTGCCCGTTCACTCCAAGCCGTAGCCACCCAATCAGGCGAACTGCTTTTGAGCGTCACGGGCGGCCAAGATTAAACCTAAGGGGATACGTAAAAGAAGTGCTGAGACGGCTGTTTTGATGAAAGCATTTTCTGTCCCCACTTTCGCGTCAAACACAGTGGCGATTATAAAGCATTTGTTGGGTTGGCAGACGATAAACATGATATTTGCGTGCCAGACGGGGTGACAGGGAAGCGTGAATTGGCCGTCATTGAATATCATCTAAATGAAAAAGAGTCGGGAGCAAAGGACTGTATCTGTATTTGCCTTTTGGTGGACAAATTATCATCGCTGTTGAACTATCTAAGGAACCAATAGTCTAACCGTTTCAATGTACTACGTCTTAGTGCTTTTATTTTGACTCTTTGAGGGCGTAATCAAATAAGCCACCGGCTCTGCAGGAGGTAAGTTCACTTTCATAGTCGGATTTTATTATTTATTATGGTCGATATGCTCTTGGATGATAGGCTGGTATATCTTGATTTTTTACACGTGGAGTTTTAACTCTGCTTCATGTTAGACTCGATTTTATTTTCAATAACTAAAAAGGTGGTATCAGAATGGCTGTTTCTCTACAAAAAGGCGGAAATGTTTCACTAGAAAAAGTTGCTCCAGGTATGTCTAAATGTTTACTCGGCTTAGGCTGGGATTCAAGAAGTACTGATGGAACTGATTTTGATTTAGATGCATCTGGCTTTATGGTTAATGCAGAAGGTAAAGTACTTTCAGACAAGGGTTTTATTTTTTACGGTAACTTACGTTCTGAATGTGGTTCTGTTGAACATACCGGTGATAACTTAACCGGTGAAGGCGAGGGAGATGACGAAGCGATTAAAATCGATTTAAGCAAAGTCCCTGCTGATGTTGTGAAAGTTGTTATTGGTGTGACAATTCACGAATCTGAATCACGTAAACAAAATTTTGGTCAAGTTTCTAATGCTTTCATTCGCGTTGTGAATGCGCAAAACAATGAAGAAGTTGCCCGTTACGATCTAACTGAAGACTATTCTACTGAAACGGCACTGCTTTTCGGTGAATTGTATCGCCACAATGGTGCATGGAAATTTAAAGCTGTGGGTCAAGGTTTTGCTGGTGGCTTAAAAGCCATGGCGCAACAATTTAATGTTAATGTTTAACTTTAAATTTAAGTACAGTTAGTCGAACAATATTTATTCGGGGGAGCATCTGTTCCCCCTTTTTTTTACATGTTTAGATTTAAGGGAATAATAATGGCAATTTCATTAGAAAAAGGGCAAAAAATTAGCCTTGAAAAAAGCAATGGTTCGAACTTGGACCAAATTTGTGTTGGTGTGAACTGGGGAGCTATTGAAAAAAAAGGTTTATTTGGCGGCAAAAAAAAAGTTGCTGTTGATCTGGATGCAAGTTGTATTGTTTTTGATGCTAAGAATGAAGTAATAGACACCGTCTACTTTGGAAAATTGGAAACACAAGGGATCAAACACTCCGGTGATGACCGAACGGGTGATCTTGATGGCGATGATGGGCTAGATAATGAAATCATCACTTTAAATTTAAATAAGTTAGACAGCAAAGCGCATCAAATCGTCTTTGTTTTAAACTCCTACAGCGGTCATGATTTTAAAACCATTCCTTTTGCTTCTATCCGTCTGTATGAAGGCACTCCAACTCATGTAAACAGTGTCTATGCCACTTATGATATGACTAATGACCCACAATTTTCAGGCGCTCTTTCGATGGTATTAGGTAAATTCTACTTACATAATAAAAATTGGAAATTCTCTGCTCTTGGTGAGCCAACTAAAGACAGTAAATTGCCTGGCATGATAGAGACGGTTAAAAGTCATTATTTATAATTGTCTTTGAATATTGCCAGTCTCAATATTAACTATGTAACCCGTCACTTTTTTTGTGATCAGTAATTTATCTAGTTTTTTCTTTAAATTAAATTATACTAAACCATTTCGGGACATAAAATGGCGTTTTATTTAAAAAGAGGCGGTAACGTCTCTTTATAAAAACAGCTCCTCTATGCAGAATTGATTGGCCTGGGATGCAAGTTCAAGGATGAGTCATTATTTTGCTCTAGACGCATCTGCAGTTATGCTTAACTCTGGGAATAAAATCAGTTCTGATTCTCATTTATTTTTTATGGTCAATTGTAATCTCCATGCCGTTTTATAGAACACTGGGGTGATATTTTAACGGGCGATCAATACGACGCATCGGTTAGGGTGGACCTGCAAACATTACCTGTGTCTATAATGGCTATCGCCGTCACTATTGATGAAGCATATTAAGGCCGTCGAAATGTCGGACAAGGTGCAAATGCTTTTTTGCGTTTAGTAGCCCAAAGTAATGATCAATAAGCCGCGGTTCTTGATTCCCTCAGAACCCGTCAACAGCAGCCGCATTAATTTTTGGTGAATTATTGCGTCATAAAGGAGAATCGAAATTTAAAGAAATTTGCCAAGATTATCCAGGTGGATTGCATGCAACGGCAGTCAACTATGGAATTAATATTATATAATATTTTTTCATGTTATATAAAACGTACTGAATATAATTAGAGAGTTGAAATGAACACAATGCAAAACTTATGGCCTTTTTTATTAATTCTTTTTTCATGTTATTTATTAAAATATGCATGTGATACTTTTGAGCAAAGCGCCTCTTATTTAGGGAGGAAATTCCCACCCGGCGTGAAAGGTGCGACTGTCAATGCAATCGGATCAAGTATGCCGGAAATGTGTGTAGTGATTGCAACTTTGTTCTGGTTTGGTGACCCATCGTTGGTGATGGTCGCCTTAGGCGTGACAGCAGGGTCTGCAATATTCAACGGCTGTGTGATACCGGCGCTTTCTATTATTATGGCAAAAGATGAGGACGGCAAAGCCGTTAAATCAATTAAATTAACCAAACGCGTGTTAATAAGAGACGTATTTTGGGTGTTAACGGCAGAAATTGCATTAATCATCTTTCTCGGTTTTAATCATTTTACGCTTTGGATGGCGGTCGTATTAAACGTTATCTATTTATTTTACGCCGTTCACTTATATATTGATTCAAAACGTGATCAGGAAGGTGATGACGACGATCAGTATGAGTATGAAGAGATTGATGATCGCGGCGTGTTTCTAAATTTAATTACCTTTAACTTCAATACCTTATTTTTCTCAAACAGACCCTTTACTTTGGTATCGGCGCTGGTTGTTTTAATTTTAGCTATTGCTATTATTTCCGGCTCTTCGTATCTGTTAGTTGAAGGTGTCTTAGGCAGTGCATCCGTACTCGGTGTACCTGAATTTTTTGCTGGATTAATATTTGGATCTGCGGCATCTTCTGTTCCGGATTTAATGTTGTCACTCAAAGACGCTCAAAAAGGTGAGTATGAAGATGCCGTTGCTAATCCGCTAGCATCAAATACTTTTGATACGACTATCGCTTTTGCATTACCTTTAATGGTTTGGTTTTTAATTAATGGTGTTGATTCATTACCTTTGCTTCAAGATGAGAGTTTAACCTTATTACGTTGGTCTATTGTCGGTATTACAGGAGGCGTCGCAGCAAGCTTGATTTTTAACTATAAAAAAGTAACTAAAAATGTTGCTTACTTCCTGTTAACCATGTTTTTGGTTTGGGCTGGCGTGATGTATGTATTGATTGGCTAAATTAATCTAATTAATTAGGCTCAATATTGGAGCTCCAACAATCAGCTTTTTTGTGGTTATGATCACTTGCTAGCATGATTGATGGAGCTTTATTCTTATTAACAATGACTCAATATAGAGATGCGAGTCACGTATGCGCATTATCTTAATGAGAATGTTCACTCATATTGATCCATTACAGAATATCAATCCAGTTCAAGTTTTAGAGTAGCAAATGAGTGCGACTGGTTTATTTAAAAAATTTAAATTAAGTAAATACACTATGAATTACAATTTTGAAACGCAAGCGGGACTTATTTCGCTTAACGTACTGAATACCAAAAAACCAGTTGAAGAATTATTAACTTTTGCTTGCAGACAAAATCCGAAGCGAAGTTTTATGCTTGTTAGTAAAGTGCTTGGTCGTTATATCCCCACTAAACCTAATGTGATGAGAGAGATTTATGATTCATTATCTGAGTCTCTGGGAGAGGAACAATTAACTTATGTTGTCAGTTTAGCAGAAGCTGCGACGGGATTAGGGGCAGGGGTTGCAGATAGTTTAGCGCGTGGCCAACAGGAAAAGGTCTATTTTCAGCATACGACGCGTCATAAATTGAATCGTCCTTTGTGGTTTTCTCTTGATGAAGCACACAGTCATGCGGTTGATCATATGTTCTATGCACCTAAAAATGAGTTGCTTGAAGGGATCACTCAAAGTAAACGTTTAGTGATTGTGGATGACGAAATAACCACGGGGCGAACCATTAAATTATTGATTACTAAATTATTAAAATATTTGATGAATATCGAAGAAATTGTGGTTATTTCACTGGTTAATTTAATCGATAAAAAACAGAGCTTATCCAGAAAAGATTTCAATATCCCGATTCGTTATGTGTCATTAATGGAAGCTCAAATATCAATAACGAAAAAAGACAATTTCAAACCTGAATTACCGGAAAATGTAGATACCGAGCTGTGTGAAGCACTGTCATCGGATGATCTTGGACGCTGCGCTATGTTGATGCCGTATTCAGGCCATTTCCCAAGCATCACTTCATCAACAGAGATGACCATTATAGCTAATGGTGAGCATCAATATATTCCCTTTCTGATTGCTGAAAAACATGAACAAGCAGGTTGTGATGTGCTATACCAATCCATTAATCGCTCTCCTTTGCTCCTAGGGGAATCAATCGAGAAGAAACTGTCTTTTTCTTTTGACGGCCGTAATGTCGAACATTATCTTTATAATTTTGAAGAAAGTAATCGAGATGTTTATGTCTTGCTAGAAAATGAAAGTGCCAGAGATTCTCATGAGTTTGCAAGTAAATACCCCTTAACAAAATGTGAGGTTTCTTAAATGACAGAGTCATCTCGCGTATTTGTATTCACCGATTTAGACGATAGTTTGTTTAGTAGTAAGAGAAAACATACAAAAAACTCTGATAGTCAGGTAGCCTCGGTTAACAATAAGGGGGAAATAGAATCCTATGCAACACTGCAACAACAAAAATTAGTGCAGATGTTAGCGGCTTTGCAAGCCTCATTTATTGCGGTAACAGGACGCAGAACGAGCTCATATCAGCATTGTATTATTGATCAAGTGA
>JBLIEH010000045.1:0-9983 GCA_047632875.1 Psychromonas sp.
AGATTGACCACAATTTGCTCGAGCTGGATAGGTTCAGCTTTTACCTGAACCGGCTTGTCGGGCAGGTTTATCTCTAATAAAACTTGGCTTGCCTTGAGTTGGGGTTTGACCAATTCGTGGGCCGCCAATAACACCGGCTGAAAAGCGATAAGAGAAAGCTCTCCGTCTGATTTTCGGGCAAAGGCTTTAAGCTGAGAACTGATTTTTGCCATCCGGTCGGTGAGGTAGGTGATACGTGTTAAGTTATTGGAAACTTTATCATTTTTTTCAAGATTAAGAAATGTAATAGCATTTTCAGCATAGCTGCGAATGGCCGCTAAAGGGTTATTTAATTCGTGACTGATGCTGGCAGAAAGTTGTCCTAACACGGCTAATTTGGCAGACTGGATCAACTCTTTCTGCGTCTCTCGCAGCGCCCGTTCAGCTTTGCGTCTTTCATCTATTTCCGCATGTAATGCAGAGGTGCGGCGCATTACCTGAAATTCAAGTTGCTGTTTAGCCCTTGCCTGTAATAAGACTTGTTCCTTGTGCCGGCTCTGTTTTTGACTTATCAGAACGTGGACGAGATAGAGCAGTAGATAAAACAAGGAAACAAACAGAATAAGCATAGTGATATTAATCAGCAGGGAAGTTGTCGGTGTCAGTACTCTAACTTGCCAATCCGCATTGTTTAAGGTTTGGGTGAGTGATAAATAGTTTTTGCCCACTTGCCCGGCAACATTAAAACGTAGCGAGGTAGGGCTCTTATCTAAGTTCCCAGAAAAGGATAACGATTTTATTTTTTTGGAGAGATATCGGCGGCTATTTGAAATGTCATTTTGCAGGGCAGTTGAAAGTGGCGTCATACTGCGGAATAACCAGGAGGTTTCGCTTGAAATAAAGATAATATTATTTTTATCTGTCACCATAAAATGCTGCTCTTTGCCGGACCAATCTTTTTCTATTGAAGAAAGATCCATTTTTATGACCACTACGCCTAAAATTTCAGCGGCGTATTTTACCGGATAGGAAAAATAATAACCACGCTGGCCGGAAGTTGAGCCGAGTGCAAAATAGTGTCCGCGCTGATCATTCATCGCTTGTTGAAAGTAGGGACGAAAAGCAAAATTATGACCAATAAAAGAGATGCTTTTTGACCAGTTGCTTGAAGCAATAGTTGTGCCGCTGGCATCGAGAAGATAAGTGTCCGACGCGCCGATAATTTCATTAATCGACTCTAGATGATGGCTAGTGATATCACGTTGTGCAGAGTTATTGACCGCTTTTAAGGTATCAATTAATATCCCTTGTCGAGATAATAGTTGAGGGATATTAACAAAACGTTCAAGTTGATTTTCCAGGTGACGGCTGAAGCGTTCAAGTTGTTCCTGATTAGTGCTAATAAGACGTTCATAACTAAATTGCCATAACCAATTCACGGAGAGGACAAGGGTTAAAAAATAGCAGAAAATAAGCAGCAATGTTACGCGCCGATGATGACTCATTATTATCTCCTGAACTTATTAACCTAGAGTATCTAGTAACGAATTTTTTTTACTATTAACCTTTCTGTCATTTGCCAAGTGACTCACAAAATCAGGCGGTTAATATTCAGCGGCGGATGGAGGATGTAAGGGAACTGCCTGTTCAAATGCGTGCGTTTAACACTGAAAGAAAGCGAGATTAAGCTTAACACTCTTCCCTGACCAATAAGCATGCTTAATATAGTCCCAATGCTGTGCGTTTAAGACTGAAAGAAAGCGAGATTAAGCTTAGCACTTTTCCCTAACCAATAAGCAGACTTAATATAGCGCCAATGCTGTGCGTTTAGGACTGAAAGAAAGCGAGATTAAGCTTAGCACTCTCCCTGACCAATAGCATGCTTAATATAGCCCAAATGCTGTGCGTTTAAGCCCGAAACATAGAGAGATTAAGCTTAACACTTTCTCCTAACCAGTAAGCATATTCGGTATGATCTCTAAGATCATCACCGGTATTGCCATGCACGAAAATGGTAAGTCCGTTTCGCTGTGCATCAAGCCAGGGAATTAATTTATCAAAATCCTGCTCAGTAAATGATATCTGGCAGCTCCACATAGGGTGAGGACCGACGGCCTTTTGATGAATTCTACCAATCTTAAGATCAAACAATTCACCCGCTTGCTGGCACAGGCTGGTTGCAAAGGTCAATGTTTGCTGGTCGAAATAGATGTGGGCATGGTAATGCTGGTGGATGTTGACCGGGCGGTTAATTTTATTGATTTTAGTCTCTTTCATTTTATTTTCCTGTCGAAGGTCGTTGTAGCTGACAAGTAATAGCACATCCACTATTTTGTGGCCAGTTTAAAGTGTTCAATATCCTTTGGAGCACAGTCAGCGTCTTGCTTTTATCAATTATACTGGGCTTAAATAAGGGCTTTAATTAATGGATTTTCTGTTAACCCGGAGTCAGTATTGTGAGGTGGTCTGCCACCCCACAAAATAACAAGTAAGGAAGAATTATTCTGCTTGTTTATCTGGATTAATAAATGCTTTCAGGCAAGGTATTTATTAAAAAAATCAATGCTGCGTTTCCAGGCAAGTTCCGCATTTTCTTGGTCATAACGTGCCGTAGAGTCATTGTGAAAACCGTGATTCATTTTTGGATACATGTGCATGACGTAATCAATGTTATGTGCTTTTAAATCTTGTTGATATTCAGGCCAGGTTGCATTGACTCTTTTGTCCAGTTCGGCAAGTTGAATCATTAAGGGGCCTTTAATATTTTTGCGTAAATCTTTGGCTGCCGGAGTGCCGTAAAAGGATACGCTTGCACCCAAACTATCGGGAATAGTCGCAGCCAGCATATTGACAATATAACCGCCAAAACAAAACCCGACAGTGCCCAGCTTTCCATTTCCTGAAGGGTGTGATTTTATAAACTGCGCCGCAGCGATAAAATCTTTCTCTATTTTAGCTTTATCCATGCTGCTCTGCATCTGCTTGCCTGCTTCATCATTGCCCGGATAACCGCCTAATGTATGCAATATATCGGGGGCAAATGCAATGAAGCCCACCTTGGCCAGTCGTCGTGCCACATCTTTGATATAGGGATTAAGTCCTCTGTTTTCATGAATAACTAATACAACGGGCGCTTTATCTATTAATCCGCCGGGAGTCACTAGATAGCCACGGCCTTCTCCATTACCTTCAGGGGAAGGAAAATCGAGATATTCGGCTTTTATGTCTGGATCATTGAAAGAAACTTGTTCGGCAAGGGCATAATCCGGTATTAATGCAGATGTCAGCAAGGTCATTGAAAAACCAGCTACAACCAAGGTTGATAGTTTCTTCATAAATGTCCGTCTGTCCATTAATCCATGGGCATACTCGTCATACCAATCAAAGGCTTCCTGCGGTATAGGATGAATTATATTTTTTTCAGACGCTTTGGGATTTAGCATAGTGACCTCATTACTGTTTGTAGTTGGGGTAAATTGCCGAGCAAACTTGCCAGCAGGTTTTGTTAACTTGCTGCTGGCGGCATGCGAAGTGACCAGAAAATAGTTTATAACTGAAACTAAAATAAGTCGAATCAATAGGGTTGGTTAGAAACCTTTATTTCAAGGGGCGCATGTTGACGGCGTCACTGGCTGAACTTTTCATGGTAAGTGGAAATGGCTGTGGTTGTTATATTACTCGAATTTATATGCAATAAAAAACACACAATATATCAATAAGTTGTTTTTTTATAGAAAGAATGTAATCAAGGTACTAATAGTTTAGAGTTAGTGTATTGAAAACTTTGAGGATCGCTATTAAAACTGTAATGTATATTAATATGGTTAAATTACTTCTCATTCAACTAATCAGTCTTGCATAAGTCCATCACTCATTTCCAAGGAATTATTATGTACTCAAATTTAAAAAACATTGGCGTTGTAAATTATGAAAATATCGACAAATATACGCTTCGCCAGGAAGGTGATAATGATATTCTAAAAATATATTTCCGTAAGGCTTCTCGCCAGTTTCTCGCCAAAAGTCTTAAGTTTAAATTTCCAAGGCAGAGAAAAAAAATAAGCAATGATCATGGCGGTAGCGGATTTAGAAATGTATCTGAAATTAATAGTACGCTGCGTTATGTTATCAAAGAACTCGATACGCTTACGGATCATGTAAAAGAAGAGAAAGAGATAAAGGTCCAGGTATTGGATGACTTAAAACACTTGGAATCTGTTGTCGCAAGTAAAATAAAAGAAATTGAACGTAAATTAGAAAAAATGTAATTGATTGCAGGCAATTGAATAAGAGAGCATTAGATATGCTCTCTTTATCCAGATACCCCTTCAGTTTGATCATAATAAAATTAACATTTTCATCATTTTACCCTTGTTTCATCACCCTGCTAAAATCTGCGTCTTGCCGTTATTTGCCTGCAGAGCAAAAAAGTCACTCTTCACAAAAGCTGCTAATAATCCAACCTCTTATTTTAACTATCTGATTAATTGAAATAAATTTTATTAATTTTTCTGAGAGGGGACTTATTGTATTAACCTGAAAAGCCCTTTTTTCAAAGTCCATTATTTACAAGAAACTCTTATAAAACCTCTTTTAAAATCTCTTACAAAAAACAAGGGTAAATATATTGTGATCCATTTCTCATTAATTACAGGTTTTTATGTAACCGGTTTCGGAAACCGGTTACAGTCTGCTCGTCAAAGCTATTTCTAATAATATAATATTTTAAAAGCTAACTAAGAGGTGTTAAATGAGTACGCAAACTACGGATAAAAAAGCGGCTTTAATGGATAAGCTGGATGCTGTTCTGGGCAAAGTATTAAAAGTTGTCAATTCAAAATCGATTGTCGCCATAAAAGAAGGGTTTATGCTGACCATGCCGTTAACTATTATCGGCTCCGTTTTTCTGCTTCTGGCGTTTATTCCTATTGACGGTTATGGCGAATTTATGGTTGGTATTTTTGGTGCCGAATGGGCGACTCCCTTATTTCAAGTTGTTGGGGCAACATTTGATATTCTCGGGATGATTGGTGCATTTGGTATTGCTTATACCTATGTTAAATATGAGGGGCATGTCGGTACCAACGCCGGCGTATTAGCGATTGTTTCACTGCTGATTGTCAATAACGGTTTTGTCTTGGCACCCGATGGTGTCGCACATATCGGCGGGGTAATACCTAAAGAGTACCTCGGTGGTAAAGGTATGATTGCCGCTATTATTATCGGTTTAGTGGTGGGTAAAATTTATTCGCTGGCGCTTAATCGAAACTGGGTCATTAAATTGCCCGATGCAGTGCCTGAAGGCGTGTCAAATGCATTTAAATCGTTAATTCCCGGTTTTATTATTATCACATTAGCCTTTCTCACCTTTATCTTTTTTAAAAGTGGTTTCGATCAGACCTTTATCGAAACTATTTACACTATTTTACAGACGCCATTACAAAACATGTCCGACTCCTTCTGGGGCGCACTGAGTATTGCATTGTTAATATCTCTGCTTTGGTGGTGTGGTGTTCACGGGCCGGTCGTCGTAATGGGGATTATGGGGCCGATTGTTACCGCCAATGCACTTCATAATCAGAGACTGATTAATGATGGCGTAACGCTCGTTGCAGGGGAGAATGCAAAAATTGTGACCAACCAGTTTGTCGATCAATTCCTGACCGTCGGTGGTTCAGGTCTGACATTTGGCCTGGTTTGCTGCATGGTGTTATTCGCACGCTCTGCTCAGATGAAACAACTGGGTCGATTATCATTTGTACCGGGGATCTTTAATATTAATGAACCTGTCATTTTTGCAACCCCCATTGTATTTAACCCGATTATGTTCATTCCCTTTGTCGTTGCACCTCTACTCTCTGTTTGTATGGTGTATATCTCAATCAGTATGGGTCTTGTCGGTCCGTTCTCGGCGATTCAGGTTCCATGGACAACGCCTATTATCTTAAGTGGATTTATTATCGGCGGATGGCCTGCCGCTATCTTACAAGTTTGTGTTTTCTGCATGACCCTTTGTGTGTACTTCCCATTCTTTAAATATCAGGACAAGTTAGCAGCGAAAGAGGAGCATCAGGAACGACAAAATTCACAGCAAAGCGATCAACAAGGTGAGCCAGACTTTCAACCAGTTAGTGTCTAATTCAATAGAAAACCAATAATTCAACAACAAAAGAGAGAAATAATGATGAAAAAGATTTTATTACTATGTTCGGCCGGAATGTCCACTTCGATGGTTGTTAAAAAAATGCGCGAAAGTGCTGCGAAAAAAGGGTTAGACGTGCATATTGAAGCGCAGCCTGTTGAAGCGTTTCATGACTATTTAGGTGAATATGATCTGTTTCTTTTAGGGCCGCAAATTCGCTTTAAAAAAGATGAATTACAAAAAATAGCTGACCCGGTTAGCAAAAAAGTAGAAGTTATCAATATGGGCGACTACGGTATGATGAAGGGTGAAAAAATCCTTGAAGAGGCATTAAAACTCCTCGCTTAAATTAAATAATACCAAATGTATTAAAGATGTGATCTTGTATTGCGTAGGAAAAATCAACACTAGCAAGGCGTGAGTTGCAGGAAGTAGTTATTCTCCTTTCACAAAATCGTATGGAACGATTTTGAACAGCTTTAGCTGGCCACGAAGAGGTGAAGAACAGGACGTTCTGAATAAGACTCATAACGCAGATAGGGTTGATTTTAACCAGCAAGGCTGAGCATTTATTTGATACGTTTGGTATAAGTGGCCATCAAGCTGTTTTGATGGTCATTTAAATACTCATAATATTAAAACATTAAATTAAACAATGTTTCCATAGGATTAAAAAATGAAATTTGCAAATGATTTCTTGTTCGGTGCCGCGACTGCTTCTTATCAGGTAGAAGGTGCATGGGATCAAGATGGTAAAGGTCCAACTAACTGGGATGAGTTTACAAAAATTCCGGGGAAAACTTTTGAAGGTACAAATGGTGATGTCGCGATTGATCATTACAATCGTTATAAAGAAGACATTAAATTAATGGCGGAAATGGGGCTGGAGTCATATCGTTTTTCTATCTCCTGGGCGCGTATCTTGCCTAAGGGTACGGGCGAGATAAACCAGAAAGGCATTGATTTTTATAACAACCTGATAGATGAGTGCTTAAAGTATGGAATAGTCCCCTTTGTCACTCTTTACCACTGGGATTTACCTTTAGCGCTTGAAAAAGAGGGCGCTTGGTTAAATAAAAACACCGTTGACGCTTATATTGAATACGCCAAAATCTGTTTTAATGCATTTGGTGATCGTGTTAAAAACTTCATTACTTTTAATGAAACGGTTGTCTTTGCTGCATTGGGGTATTTATCGGGTGCACACCCCCCGGGTATTCAAAACGATCCTAAAAAATATTTCCAGGTAACCCATAATGTATTTTATGCGCACGCCCGGGCAATTATTGAATATAAAAAACTGAATCAGTACGGTGAAATTGGTTTAAGTCATGTATTTGCACCCGCGTTTGCTGTTGATAATTCAGAGGAAAATAACTTTGCTGCAATGCATGCTAATCAATTTAATCTGAATTGGTTTTACGATCCCATCCTCAAGGGAAAATACCCTGAATATGTGGTGAAGCAACTGGAAAAAAGTGATCTGTTACCTGACTGGACTGCCGAAGAGTTACTGCTTATTGAACAAGCTGCCCCATTAAATGATTTTATGGGGTTAAATTATTACCAACCTATGCGGGTTGAAAAAATCAAGGGGCCGGTTGATCACGTCATCACTTTGGATAACTCAACGGGCAGACCGGGTAATCCAAGTTTTGATCAGGTTTATAAAACCGTGAAAATGGATGATAAAAAATATACTAAATGGGATTGGGAAATTTCCCCTGAAGGTTTTGTTGCCGGCCTTGACATGCTCAAGGATAATTATGGGCAAATTAAACTTTATATTACGGAAAATGGGTTAGGTGATGAAGATCCTGTCATTGAAGGTGAAGTGTGTGATATCGCGCGGATAAACTTTATTAACGATCATCTGAAAGCCGTGAAAGAAGCGATTAGCCGCGGAGTGCATATTAAAGGTTATTATGCCTGGTCTGCGATTGATTTATTAAGCTGGTTAAACGGTTATAAAAAACAGTATGGTTTTATCTATGTGGATCACAAAAAAGGTCTTGAACGTAAGAAGAAAGCGTCATTTCATTGGTTTAAAAACATTATAGAAACACGCGGTGAAAACTTGGAAGACTAATTAATTTAGTTACAAACTCAGCAGATAAGAGAAACAGCATGAAATATTATTTGGCTTTTGATATTGGTGGAACAACCATTAAGTTCGGTGTGTTAGATCAGAATGCGAATATTTTAGTAAAGGATAAAGTGACAACTGAACTCAGCGGGAGTTCTATTATTGCCAATCTGATAAAGATTAAAGAAAAATATTCAGCACTTTATGATTTACAGGGTGCCGCTTTTTCTATGCCTGGTTTTGTCGATGTAGAGACAGGGTATCTGCAAACGGGAGGAGCGATTAAGGATTTTTACGGCATAAATTTCAAAAAAATAATGACGGAAAAATTAGCTTTACCCGTTGAACTGGAAAATGATGCCAACTGCGTCGCCCTGGCGGAAAAATGGATGGGCACTGCCCAAGATACAGCTAATTTTATCTGTATCACTATAGGCACGGGAATCGGCGGGGCTATTTTCATCAATAATCAAATTGTCCGTGGCCATAGTTATATGGCCGGTGAATTTGGTTATATGCTGATCAATAATATCTTTGAATCTGAGCATCCGGAGAATGCTTCCATGAGTAAAACCGCTTCTGTAAAAGAGGGTTTAAGGGATGCTTATGTTAATGCTATAGGTAACTTATCAGTAGAAGATGTATCGGGTGAAGACGTTTACCGATTCGCTAAGGAGGGAGATCCGGTTGCTGAAAAGGTGATTGACAAGTTTTATCAAAGCATCGCGATTGGCTTATATAATTTAACCTTTATTTTAAATCCGGAAAAAATAATCATCGGCGGGGCAATCAGTCAACGGAATGAAATATTTTCCAAAATAGAGGAAAACTTTCAGCGGATACTCGATGCTCAAGGGCCATTAAAAAAATTCAAAGTCGCTGATCTTGTCAGCATTGAACAGTGTCAATTTAATAATGACTCCGGGTTAATAGGTGCCGTTTACCATTTTTTAAACATGACTCAGAGTCCAGTGATAATCAAATAATCAATTAATTAAAAATTATTTAAGGCAGATAAAATGATCTCAGGTGAAGAATTAGAAAGTACCGTCATGGAACTTATTATTAATGCGGGCGAATCAAAATCTTGCGCGATGGAAGCCCTGCATAACGCGAAAGCCGGTAAATGGGAAGAAGTGGATGCGTTATTAGCTGCATCCGCTGAAGCATCCAAGCGTGCGCATAAAGTGCAAACAGCATTGATTGGTTTAGATGAAGGTGAGGGGAAGGTACCGGTAAATCTTATTATGGTTCATGCACAGGATCATATTATGACGGCCATGCTGGCGAAAGAGATGATTGAAGAGATGATTAATATCCATCGTATTATTCAGGCTAAATAAAGCACAATTTAGCAATGATCTGTATCTTCGATAGTATATTGTGGCACGGTAAAATTATTCTTTATTTTTACCGTGCCTTACGATTCAGCAACGTTCTTTCGGGCGCTTTAGCCTGCTGCGGTGGTGGGTTCACAAGGTTAACTGAGCCGGGTCATCAGAGATAACGAATTGAATCCCGAAGGATTAATTTACTTTTAAATTCTTGTGTTTTTGCTTCAACCTTTTTGCCATGGGCAAGCTCTAAGGCGATATTCATTGCAAAATTTGTGATCGCTGCAATCGGTAATTCAATCGAAGCAAGGGGTGGGTTGAGATAAGCAGAAAGAGGATCATTATCGATACCAATTACTGAAACGTCATCCGGAATTTTTAGTCCAGCCTCGTGCAGTGCGCGCATCGCGCCAACGGCCATATCATCATTAAATGCAAATAA
>JBLIEH010000046.1:0-9797 GCA_047632875.1 Psychromonas sp.
GCGCTGGAATATATTGGCCTGCACCTTGATTCACCGTGTTGGTGAGTTAAAACTAAGCGAACAAATTGTGTTTGTCGGTATCGCAACAGTGCATCGTCAAGAGGCTTTTGCGGCGTGCGAATACATTATGGATTATCTTAAAACCCAAGCACCTTTTTGGAAAAAAGAGTGTAACAGTCAAGGGATAAGTTATTGGGTTGATGCACGGGAATCAGACAGCAGTGCATTAGATAAATGGTCAGAAAAATGACCATAAAATCATTAATACAAATGACCAGATACCTGCTTTTATTTGTTTTACTTTGCAGCTTTTCGGTACAGGCAAACATTAAAGTTGCGGTGGCCAGTAATTTTAAAACAACACTGATTGAAATTGCCGCAGACTATGAGAAACTAACCGGGCAGAAGATATTAATATCAAGTGCATCTACGGGTATTTTATATCATCAGATTCAGCAGGGCGCGCCCTTTGATTTGTTTTTGTCTGCCGACCGCGAACGAGCCGAATTGACAGAAGCATCAGATAAAGGCGTGAGCGGTTCGCGTTTTACCTATGCACAGGGGCAGATAGCTTTCTGGGCACCACAACATCCTGAGCCGGTTAATGCTGATACCCTGCAAAACTTTAAGGGGCGGATAGCCATGGCCAATCCTAAACTTGCACCCTATGGTTTAGCCGCCGAACAAGTTCTTAAAAAACTAAATTTGTTGGAGCAGTTCTCTTATGTACAAGGATCTAACATCAGTCAGACCTATCAATTTGTAGATTCAGGTAATGTCAAAGCAGGTTTTGTGGCCTATTCATTATTATTAGAGCGCCAAGCTAATAACTTTTTTGTGATTCCAACAACTTATTATCACCCTATTTTACAACAAGGGGTGCTGTTAAGCGGTGCAATACAAAGAGCTGAGGTGAAAGATTTTATGGATTATTTAACCTCGACAGCAATACAAACTTTGATTCGCTCAAAAGGGTATCTGTAAATAAAATATGTTAACTGACTTAGATTACAGCGCCATTTTCCTCACCATAAAGCTGGCGGGTTTAACCACGCTCATTTTGCTGATTATTTCGCCCCCCTTAGCCTGGTGGCTTGCCCGCAGTCGTCTTTTTTTCCGCCCCTTTATTGAAGCCTTAGTGGCCTTGCCTCTGGTTTTGCCCCCAACTGTGTTAGGCTTTTATCTGCTTATTTTATTTTCACCAGATAATTTTATCGGTGGATTCTGGTTAAGGCTAACCGGTGATACCTTAGCTTTTTCATTTCTGGGTTTATTAATTTCTTCGGTCATCTACTCCTTACCCTTTGTGGTGCAACCTTTACAAAGTGCCTTTGTTAATTTAAATAAAGATCACCTCGAAGTCGCAGCAACATTGGGTTTCAATCCGATAGAAACCTTTTACCGCGTTGTTTTTCCGATGATGCTACCGAGTTTTATTATTGCGGGCGCGCTGGGGTTTGCGCATACGGTCGGCGAATTTGGCGTGGTGCTGATGATCGGCGGCAATATTCCGGGGGAGACGCAACTGCTATCTATTGCGCTTTTTGATCATGTCGAAACATTACAATACCAGCAGGCACATCTGCTTTCTTTTGGGTTGTTAGCCTTTTCGATGACCCTGCTGGTGGTTATTTATGGTGTATTACAAAAGCGCCAACAGAGCATTATCCATGCTTGAATTTGATCTTATAAAATCAGCACAGCAGAAACCTCTGTTTCACTTCAAAGGACAAGTGGAATTGCAGGGAATTTGTGCCGTTTTTGGCGATTCAGGGGCGGGTAAAACCTCTTTTTTCCGTGTATTGGCGGGGTTGGATGATACTTATTCAGGATCTTTAGTGTGGCAGGGAAAAATCTGGCAGGATAATTCGACCTTCATCAAGACGGAAAAACGTCATATTGGTATGGTCTTTCAAGAGCCGCGTTTATTCCCGCATCTCGATGCGCTGGGTAACCTTAAGTTAGCGACTAAAAAAGCTGTTAATAATCTATTCACTATTAGTGAATTAGCTGAATTACTTGATTTTGAACCACTTTTAAATAAAAAAATTCAGCAATTATCAGGTGGCCAAAAACAGCGTATTGCCATTGCCCGAGCCATTTTAACCGGGCCCGATTTATTATTGATGGATGAACCTTTATCATCATTAGATGGGCACAGCAGACAGTTATTATTACCCTTTTTTAAAAAGCTCAGTGAAAAAATTCCCATCATCTATATTACCCACTCAATGCAGGAAGTTTTTTACCTGAGCCAGAAAATGATCCTCATGAATCAGGGAGAGATCGAAAGTATTGGTGATCCCCTGTCACTGTTTTTAAATCTGGATTTAAGCTTAGCAAAACATAAACATTCAGGTGTTATGGTGAATGTACAAGCTGTCCATTGGGATGATGAGTTTTCTGTCCTGCACGGTTTGATTGATCAGCAAGCGATTCTGGTCGCGATCGATAAACCAGAGAGCCTGCAGGATCTCTTGATCAAAATAGAAAGCAAAGATGTGATCCTTGCGACCAAAAAATTAGAATGCAGTTCACTGCAAAACTGTCTGCGCGTTCGAATCGAGCAAATAGAACACCTGCCGACCAGCAGCGTATTATTAACCTTAAATACCGGAACACAAAAAATACTGGCTAAAATAACCATAAAATCCTTAAATGAATTACAGTTACAGGTTAGTCAAAATATTTTTGCTTATATTAAAGCCATGAGTATTTCAGCACTTGATCGTTGACTATACACAACAATTCAACAATTCAACAATGCGAACTTCCCTCATCTTATCTTTTATTCTACTTGTCTCCCTTTTTACCTTTTGACCTTTCTATTGAATTATTCTCTGATCTGAAAATATCCTTAAATTGACGCAGGCAACTTTACTGTGATAAATATTTCAAACAGGTGATAGTCTCTTGGAATTATTTGCTGACGATCAGCAATGTCGGCAAGTATTATTTGCTGAGAATGCGATGCAAGGCCTTTTGTGAACTAAAAACTCCTCATTGACACCAATGTAATTGTTGCCATTATCAATAATCCGTCTTTTCTGGGACTCTTTTTTTATTGCACTCACTGACCGTTAACTATCGATAAAAGTAGATTATTTAGCGACGCATTTTTGAATCGTGGTATCTCTCTAATTATGCTGCTTAATGATATTAACTGACTGATTAATAGCGTTTTATCTGGGTGGGGATGAAGTTTAATTAGCATCTCTTTGGGTCGGGTTTTTTAATAACTAGGCCGGTAGAAATGGGGCCTACTGTTATAACTGTTATATTCACCACGCCATATCAGGTATAATAGCGCGGCTAACATTTTTTAAATAAAAAATAAGCATAATCAAAGCGCCGATGAAGTTCTGTTTTGGCGCTTATTGAAAACGAATTTAAAACAGTTAAACTTTATCGCACAATTAGAATATAAAAAATATCGGGTTCCCGCATATCTTGATACATGTAATCTTGGCTATTTCCTGTTATAAATATAATTCCGGAGCGGTTTATACGTATAAACGTTCTTTAGCAATATTGCTAGACTTTAGTAGTGTAAAAAGAGGTAGGCGTGTCCATTACAAATAAAAATAAAAAATCCAAATTGTCATTATTGTGGAAGTTGCTTCTGGTAGCTGCGGTTATTGCATTAATGGCGATCATTTATCTTGATTCTACCATTCGGTCTACTTTCACTGGTAAAAAATGGTCTGTTCCATCAACCGTTTATGCGCGGCCTTTAGAGCTGTATGAAGGGGCCGATTTAACCGTCAAAGATATCAAAACAGAGTTAGGTATGTTGGGTTATCGTTTTGTCTCTCGTCTTGAACATCCGGGCCAAGCCAATATTAATGGTAATTCAGTTAATATTTATACGCCAGGATTTCAGTTTAGTGATGACCTTGAGCCTGCCCGCAAGGTCGCTTTGCGCATACAAGACGGTACGGTTTCTCAACTTGAGAGCAATGATGGTGCACAATTACTGCGTTTAGAGCCCCTTGCAATCGGCGGTATTTACCCTTCACATCATGAAGATCGTTTATTGGTTCAGCTCTCTGAAGTACCTGAGCCGTTACAAAATATGCTCGTCGCCGTAGAGGATAACCGCTTTTACAGCCACTTTGGTATTTCCCCGCGCGGTATTGCCCGCGCATTAATCGCCAATATTAAAGATGGCGGCATCTCTCAGGGTGCTTCGACGCTGACTCAGCAACTGGTTAAAAATTATTACCTGACTTCTGAACGAACGCTAACCCGTAAAGCGCAGGAAGCGGTAATGGCTTTACTGCTCGAACTGCATTTCAATAAGTCTGAAATTCTAGAGGGATATATTAACGAGATTTACCTTGGTCAGGATGGCCCAAGGTCTATTCATGGCTTTGGCCTCGCAAGCCAGTATTATTTCAATCGTCCATTATCTGCTCTGTCGATAGAGCAGCAGGCGTTGTTGGTGGCTTTAGTCAGGGGGGCAAGTTATTACAACCCTTGGCGTAACCCTACGCGAGCTTTGGAACGTCGAAATCTAGTCTTAGATATTGCTGTTCGGGAAGAACGTTTGGATATTGATTTGGCAGAGAAGGCTAAAAAGCGTCCATTGGGAATTGGAGGACCGAGTGTCAAACGTAATCGACGTTATCCAGCTTATTTGGATCTGGTGCGCCGACAGTTGCAGCGCGACTATAAAGAAGATGATTTGAGTTCCAGTGGTTTGGCAATATTTACCTATTTTGATCCGCTCGTACAGATGAGCGCCGAGTCAAGCCTGGCCTCTAACATTGCGCAACACGAGTCCAGTGGAAAGAGTGACGAATTGCAGGGGGCAGTGGTCATTACAAGACCAAACACCGGGGCCGTAATTTCCGTTCTTGGCGGAAAAGATGGCCGTTATGCCGGCTTTAACCGCGCTCTGGATGCGCGTCGTCAAATCGGTTCATTGCTTAAACCTGCTGTCTATTTGACTGCCCTTGAACAGCCAGAAAGTTATACGCTCGCGACGCCGATAAATGATGATGAATATACCTTAGAGCTGCCTAATGGTGATCAGTGGATCCCGAAAAATTATGATCTTGAGGATCATGGTGATGTGTTGTTATATAAAGGGCTGGCCAAGTCTTATAATCAGGCGACTGCGCGTTTAGGTAATACTATCGGGGTGGATAAGGTCGTTGATACCGTGCATCGTTTAGGAGTGGAGCAGAGTTTTCCCGCGTTACCCTCGGTGACCTTGGGAGCCGTGGATCTACTGCCCATTGAGGTCGCACAGATCTACCAAACGATCGCATCCGATGGCTTTTACACGCCTTTAATGGCGATCAATGCCGTTGTCGAGCCCGGAGGTGAGTTATTAACCAGTTATCCTCTGGAGGTTGATAAACGTTTTGATGCGGCATCGATTTATATGTTGAGTCATGCAATGCAGGCTGTTACTCACGAAGGGACGGCTAAGTCTTTAGAATGGCTGTTACCCGATTTCTCAGTGGCAGGCAAGACAGGGACAACTAACGATCTTCGCGATAGTTGGTTTGCTGGTTTTTCCGGCGATATGATGGCGGTTGTTTGGTTAGGCAAAGATGACAATACCAGCACCGGCTTGACTGGCTCTAGTGGTGCGCTGCGTGTCTGGGCTGATATTTTTAAGCAGCGTTCACGCTTGCCTATTCAGAATTTACCGCCTGAAAATATCACCATGGGGTGGGTTGATCAGGATACAGGGCAGGGTAGTCAACCGTCCTGTACGAATACCATCCCACTCCCCTTTGTGGTGGGCACCGAGCCAGATGAAGAGATTCGTTGTCAACAGGGAGCAACCAAGGTAATCGATTGGTTTAAAAGATTAGTAGATAAAATATGAGACAATTATGAATTATTTTAATAAGTTTACAGTACTGTGTTTGCCATGGGTTTTGGTTGCTTGTGGCACCATACCCACCACTCAACCGATCGATAGAACTAAACCACCAGAGGTCATAGAGACTCGGCCAGAGCCGGTGATTATTCCCGAGCCACCCGTTGCGGCACCTCAAGAGGTGCCCGTGGACAAGGCGGCTAGGGCACCTTCTGCGGTAGTTTCTTTGTTTAAACGTGCTGATCAACAGGCGCAAAATGGTAACAGTAAGGCGGCCGCTTCTTCTCTTGAAAGAGCTATTCGAATGGCGCCTCGTTTCCCTGAAAGTTATTATCGTTTAGGAGAACTACGTTATCAGGAAGGTGCTTACAATCAAGCTGCATCGCTTGCCCAAAAAGCACTTAGGCTGGGTGCTGCAGGTATGTTGCGGCGTCAAGCTCAAGAATTGATCAACAGAGCCAAGTCTCAGTAAGCAGGTGTTATTTATTGTGCTGCTTAATGCCCTGTTTAACCGGGCATTAAAGTTGCAAAATTTCTCATTAAAGAGTCTTTTAAAAATTTGCTATCAGTTTTAATTTTGCATAAAACATACTGCGTTCAGCACTTTAACGGGAACTCATGATGCCTATGCAGATTGATTCAAGCTAAAATTTTACGTTTTATTAGAGGACACAATGGACAATTCAATTGCTTCATTTATAAGAAAATTTTTTGCAAAAGTACTCATAGTGATCTTTTTTGGGTTGGCTGTCGCAATTGTTTTGTCATTACTTATCAACGTTTGGGAAGGTATACTCAATCAAAAAGATCTCACCGAGATTTTGTTAAAGAGTATCAATACGGGCATTATTGCATTAGCTGTTTTTGAGTTAGCCTTGATTATAAATAAAGAGTATTCAGAGCCTGACGAAAACAACAGTAAGGATGCTATCGATGTTTTACGAGGAACCCTGCCTCGGTTTATCGGTACTGTTTGTGTCGCTTTATCTCTGGAGGGCTTGATTATGGTGATTAAATATAGTCAATTGGATTTGGCCGGTAATTTATACTACCCAGTAGCAATCATTGTCAGCACGGCATTGCTTCTATCAGCATTAGGTCTTTTCTTATACTTAACAGATAAACATAGATAAGCTCACTCTCGATGTGATTCTTTGGGGGTAAGGATATCAACGGTGAGTTTACATAATTCGCTTAAGCAGCGTTAAGCGAATATCGATTAACAGTTCGGGCGGAGACGTCCGCTAATTATTAAAACGGTTGAATCGAACCGTCAATTACAAAGACTCATCGCCTTGAATTTTTCCTACCAATAATACCGGAGCAGCATCGAGTTCGGCTGCATCCATCATTGATGCAATACGTTCTACAGCCGAGAGTAATTGGCTTTGTTCCCACTCTTCAAGATTTTGATAGCGCTTAATAAAATGCTCCTGCAGTGGTTTGGGCAAGTCGTTTAATAGCGTTTGACCCACTTCACTTAGGGATAAATGCACTTTACGTTTATCCGTTTGACTGCGTGTTCTAATGACTAAATGACGGCTTTCAAGTCGATCAAGAATGGTTGTGACCGTTGCTGCGCTGACGGTTATTTCTTGAGCTATCTGCTTTGCAAGCGGCTTGTCAAGTTGCGCTATTTTGCGCATGACCATTAATTGCGGCACGGTTAATCCAGACTCTTTGTTCAGCTTCCGAGAATGTATACTGATAGCTCTGATCACCCGGCGTAATGAAATGACTAGTTGTTCGTATTTTTCCATAATTCCCTCATTATTTTTTGAGTACCATAACAGAAATATTGGTCAGACTCATGCGTAAAATAAAAAAAGCAGAATGCGCTTATGAAAAAAGGGCGCTATTCTGCTTTTTTACCAAAGGTGCTTATAAAATAAAGGGTTGTTACACCGGAAGCACAGATTTGGTTAACTTTTTTTGCGTGATTTCATGCTTAGTTTGCCGTTTCAATCTTAGTGAAGTCGATGGTATTTTCTTTTGGTGAATGTTCAATATCAGCGACAGTGCGATAATGATTCCTTAGAATATAACCGAAACAGCCTAAAATTAACGCTATGGCCAATGCGCCAACCCACTGGATTTGTATAAAGTCTAATCTGAACAACAGTGTTAGTCCGCTTATCAGCACAATATTACCGATGATATAACGTGCTTTACCAAAACGCTGCACGGTCAAATTTAAGTTGTCGGTATAGAGTCGAACCAATGAATCAAGTGAGTTGATCACAAATGTCACACCCACGATCACCATTGCCATGTTATATAAGCCAGCTGTCGCGATAGCATTAGCACTGTAGTAATAAAGGACGCTGAACCAGATTGCGATTGGGATTGACGGGAATACCATCATTGCAATCAAGACCTGATAGGTTCTCATTCCGCTAACAAAACGTGCGGTAAATTGACCAATCATAATGCTCCAGGCAAACCACCAGAATAAGTAAAACTCATGGTAATCATTAATCGGCAAGACAAAGTTGTGTAGATTGGCGAAGTAGTCCCCCAATAAAGAGAAGGTAGTAAAGAACTCACCAACACTGGAATTGTCAGATAAAAAAGCACCTGCCCACATTAATACGATTAAGCCTAAAAATAACCAGGTACTGCCCAAGCTTAAAATTCTTACGTAACGAATATTGGTACTTGAGTACACGGCAGCGGTAATCACCAGAAATACAATTAAGTAAAAACTACCGACAACGCTTTCTCCGTCACCTAAATCAGGTAAATACCAGGGCAGATTGATCAATAACAAGTAGGCAGTAAAGGCACAGGTGCCAATGATGACGACGTTATTAATAAATTTAATTAACGGAATTTCAAAAAACTTAACCCTTGGTTCAATAACACAAAAGTAAAAACAGGTTAAAAAGTAGAACGCCCAAATAAAGAAGGCCCAAAAACCAAACTCAATGGCTAACGGATTGCTAAAGCCATATTCAGGACTACTAACTAAATCAGCATAACCTGAAAATTCGGTTAACGGGAACATGATTAATCCGACGTCTAAACCAGAGGTAAAGAGAATGGCGATAAAGGTAAACTTACGTACGGGGGTGACACCGATACACTTCATGTTACCCCAACGATAAAGAACAAAGGCGATTGCGGCAAAGGTAAATAAAATGCCTATTGATAGCCAAATAGTCATTATTTGCCTCCCGGGTGAAGCTTGTTAACAAACATAGTTAACTCCTTTTTTATGTTGTATAGCAAAAGAATTAATGACGTGATTAAGTATTGCACAGGAAAAATCAAGGCTAACAAGGCGTGAGTTACATTCGACCGTTGTTATCACTTCACAAAATCGTATGGAATGATTTTGAACAGCTTTAGCTGACCACGAAGTGGTGAAGAACAGGACGTTCTGAATAAAATTAAAAACGCAGTTAGTGTTGATTTTAACAAGCTAGACTGATCACCTTTTTGGTTCTTTTGCTATTAATACCACTGTGCAATTTTTAAAGGAAATTTTCGCCCACAAGCCTTAAGTATCGTGCTAACGATAGTTAAACCCTGAAAAATTGAACTCGGCTAAATAGGCCATTTGCATATCTGCTTAGGTTGGCCATGTACCTTTAATTTGTAATCTGACGATCTTGCTATCAATTTTATTACGATGAATCGTTTAGGGTGTCATCGTTGACTGATTGAGAATGCGATTTGAATAAAAATATGCTTATCGCTGTCATTTATTTTAACCAGCATAAATGAATAGAAAATCAGTGGATTTGGTATAACAACCGGTCAATAAAAAAGCCGCAAAATGCGGCCTTTTGTCGTATTAACAACTATAATCCAGCCTATTTATCGCCAATAAGCTTGCCAAGCATGGCATGATAAATCTCCCGGTCGCCAACATGACCCACTAATTTACCCTCCTGCTCGACTAATACGCAGTGTCCAGACTGATATCGAAGTGCCATCACGGTTTGCATTCGAG
>JBLIEH010000047.1:0-9748 GCA_047632875.1 Psychromonas sp.
AGCGTCGCTTTGGAAAAACCGGTGCACAACTAAGCTAATAATTGATTTTGCTGGATTTCTCAGTATAAACGTATTTAACAAAGGTGTTTCTGTGCAACAACGAATTATAACTGCTTTAATTTTAGCTCCTCTGGCCATTGCTGGTATTTTCTTTCTTCCGTTAAAGTTTTTTATGCTTTTCAGTGCCACCATTTACCTGCTGTCCAGTAGAGAGTGGGCGGGGTTCGTCAGTAAAATCCCTTCCGGTATTATTCTCTTTCTTTTCGGTTTAGTGCTTGGCGGGACATTATTATTAATACCCGCCGAACAAATCTGGAGCGGGGGTAAGGTCAACGGTTATATTATCTATGGCCTGTTAGCTGCGTCTATTTGGTGGTGTATCTCTCTGCTGATGGTTGTTAGTTATCCAAGTTCAGCAAAACTATGGCAAAAAAATAAATTAATTAAATCTGTTTTTGGTTTGTTAACTCTGGTGCCACTATTTTGGGCAATGGTCGTTTTGCGTTCGGTCAATATTGAGCATGATTTTTATTTTGGTGCTGAACTCTTAATGTACGTTTTCTGTCTTGTTTGGGCCGCCGATATTGGGGCCTACTTTTGCGGTAAAAAATTTGGTAAACGCAAGTTGGCGCCTAACGTGAGTCCCGGGAAAACCGTCGAGGGTTTTTTGGGCGGGGTGCTCAGTGCAATGCTTGTGGCACTGCTTGGCTCAGCTTTATTTGCTGTTCCAACGGATAAAATGACACTTTTTTTGGCTGGCTCTTTGGTCACTATTATGGTCTCTGCGCTCGGTGATTTAAGTGAAAGCATCTTTAAACGAGAAGCCGGCCTAAAGGACAGCGGTAATTTGTTACCTGGCCATGGTGGCATTTTAGATCGCATCGATAGTTTAACCGCTGCTGTGCCGATTTTTACCCTTATTTATCTATTCTGGTTAACTTAGAAAATGAAAAAATTAGCTATATTAGGCGCAACGGGTTCGATAGGTGCGAGTACATTTAGCGTTTGTCGGAGTAACCCGGAGTTATATCAGGTAACGGTATTAGCAGCCTCCTCCAGTGTTGATAAAATGTTCGCGCTGTGCCGGGAATTTAATCCGTTATATGTTTCCCTGAGCAGTGAACTAGCGGCTAAAAAATTGCGCGGCTTACTAAAAGCAGAAAACTTACCCTGTCATGTGATCGATGATCAGGAGCAGCTATTAGAACTGCTCGCAAGTGATCATGTAGATTCCGTGATGGCTGCTATCGTTGGCGCAGCAGGGTTAAAAACAACACTGGCGGCGGTCAATGCGGGTAAGGAAGTTTTTTTAGCCAATAAAGAAGCCTTGGTGATGTCCGGCTCATTGTTTATTGATGCTGTTAAAAAGTCGGGTGCCAAACTTTGGCCCGTTGATAGTGAGCATAATGCGATTTATCAGGCGTTATCACCCAAGTTGCAAAATACTATTGGTGCTTGCGATCTAGCCGGTGAGGGGGTTTCTAAGATACTGTTAACTGGCTCTGGTGGCCCCTTTTTAGAAAAACCCTTAGCAGAATTTTCAACTATCACCCCAGCACAGGCGGTTAAGCATCCCAATTGGTCTATGGGTAAAAAAATATCAATTGACTCGGCCACCATGATGAATAAAGGACTTGAGTATATTGAAGCACGCTGGTTGTTTAATGCCAATAAAGATCAGTTGCAGATAATAATACATCCACAATCTGTGATTCATTCCATGGTGCAATATAAAGACGGCAGTGTGATAGCGCAGATGGGTAACCCTAATATGCGCATTCCGATTGCCTACGTTTTAGGTGGAGAGCAGCGTATAGAAAGTGGAATCGATTTTTTCGATTTTTTTGCAGCGCCTGATTTTAGTTTTAGCGCGCCTGATTTTGATCGTTACCCTTGTCTGAAATTAGCTATTGACGCTTGTTTTGAGGGGCAACAATCAACCACTATTCTAAATGCGGCCAATGAAATTGCGGTGGAAGCTTTTTTAAATCAGAGCATAAAATTCACTCAGATATCACAACTTGTTGAACGTGTTTTAAATCGATATGAAAGTGCCGCTATTGAATCAGTCGATCATTTGTTAGAGATTGATGCACAGGCGAGGTTAAGCGCAAGTGAGATTATTAAACGGGATCATCTATGCTGAGTAGTTTATGGAATTTAAGCACAAGTGAGATTATTAAACGGGATCATTTATGCTGAGTAGTTTATGGAATTTAGGCGCATTTATCGTCGCATTAAGCATTCTGGTTGCTGTTCATGAATTTGGACACTTTTGGGTGGCAAGACTTTGCGGCGTAAAAGTTCACCGTTTTTCGATTGGCTTTGGTAAAGTTTTATTTAAATGGTTTGATAAACAAGGCACTGAATTTGCTATTGCAGCCATCCCGCTGGGTGGCTATGTTAAAATGCTCGATGGTAGGATCGATAAATTAGATGCAGCGGATGAGAAGTTTGCCTTTGATAAAAAAACCGTTTGGCAGCGTATTGCCATTGTTTCTGCGGGACCTATTGCTAATTTTATATTAGCCATTATTGCCTTCTTTTTTATGTACATGATCGGTGTGAACAGCGCTAAACCTATTATTGAAACGACGCAGTTCGATAGTCCGATGAGTGTTTTACAAGAAGAAAAGCATTTTCAAGTGGTCGCTATCAACGATCAACCCGTCGAAGACTGGGATGCGTTGAACTTAGCCTTGGTTAATCAAATCGGTGAAAATCAGTTTAAGATCACTATTCAGCCACTAAAAGATAACAATGGCAAACTCGAAAGTGAACCTACAAAAAAATTCACTGTCTCATTGCAGGATTGGCAATTTGATCCTAAAACACAATCCATTATTCGCAGCTTAGGCTTTATTCCCTATACGCCGGCGATCTATTTAGAGGTTGGACAACTGGTTGATGGCGGGGCGGCAGATAAGGCAGGTTTACAGATAGGTGATAAGTTATTAAGCATTAATGGTGAGAAACTAAACAATTGGCAGGAATTTGTCGAACAAATCCAACAAAATGCTAAGCAAACGCTGCAACTTGAAATAGAAAGAGGCACAATAACACAAATAGTTAAACTGACACCTGCTGCCAGAAGGCTTGAATCTGAATTTGTTCAAGGGTACATTGGTGTTTCGCCAGCCATGGAGGCTTACCCGGAAGAATACCGGGTTAAGCTGCAGTTTGGGCCATTAGCAGCACTAGATCGCGCCATTGAACAAACCGGGCTGCTCACTAAATTAACTTTTAATACCATCATAAAACTGGTCAGTGGTGATATTTCAGTTAAAAATCTCAGTGGACCCGTTGCTATTGCTAAAGGCGCCGGTATGAGCGCAAATTATGGTATCGAATATTTTTTAGGCTTTTTAGCTTTAATTAGCGTCAACTTGGGATTAATGAATCTAATTCCTCTGCCGGTATTAGATGGCGGTCACCTGTTATACTATTTTGTCGAAGTTGTAACGGGTAAAGCGGTCTCAGAAAGGATTCAAGAGATAGGCTTTAAGATAGGTGGCGCGATTTTAATAACACTGATGATGATTGCTATACTGAATGATTTTGATTTATTATAGCGCCTCAGTGACGTCCGGCAGCCTCGTTTAACTAATGATTGTATTGAAACTTCGATGATTAGTTTATAAACTCCACATCTTTTATATTGGTTACATAATTGTAGCTGTTTAAGGTTTTACTTAAGCGTAAAACCGGCAGTTTCTTGAAAAATGATGTGCTTAGTAAGTACAAAAAACACGCGATAAGTGTTGTAAAGGATTAGCTAATAAAATGATTAAGAAATTTTTACTTACTGGTGCATTAATAGTCGGCAGTTGCATTTCTGGATTTTCGTTTGCAGAAAAATTTACTGTTTCTGATTTACAGTTTGAAGGTCTGCAGCGGGTGACTTTAGGTGCTGCACTGCTTAGCTTGCCTATTCGGGAAGGTGACGCCGTTGATGATTATGCATTAGGAAAAGCGCTAAAACAGCTTTATGCCAGTAGTTACTTTGAGTCTATTGAGTTATTCAGACAGGGTGATGTTTTAATCTTCAAAGTGAAAGAACGTCCCACAATCAGTAATGTAGAACTCGCCGGTAACAAAAAGCTCACGGAAGAACAAATCTTCGATTCGCTTAAATCATCGGCGCTGAAAGTGGGCGAATCCCTAGATCGTACGACCCTTTCGGGCATTGAAAAAAGTCTTGAAGATTTTTATCATAGTGTGGGTAAGTACAGCGCCAAAGTTGAGGCTGTGGTAGTTTCATTACCACGTAATCGTGTCTCTATTAAATTTATATTTAAAGAAGGCCGCACGGCAAAAATTGAGCAGATCAATATTGTCGGCAATAATGCCTTCAATGATCAAGATTTATTAAAACGTCTTACCCTAAGTGATTCCGGCGGTTGGTGGGACTTTTTCGCCGATGATGGTTACCAAAAACAAAAACTGGCGGGTGATCTTGAAGTTATCAAAAGTTATTATTTAGACCGCGGTTATATCCGTTTTGCTATTGATGAGTCGCAGGTCGCATTAACGCCCAATAAAAAAGGGGTTTACGTTACAGTTAATATTAATGAAGGGAAAATATACACGGTTTCCGAGGTCAAATTTATCGGTAATATGCTCGGTTTTGATGATGAAATTGCTTCACTCGTTCCTTTCGAGCGCGGAGATACCTATGCGGCTTCCGATATTACCTTCACAGAACAAAGTATACGCAAATACTTTGGCCGTTTAGGTTATGCCTATCCGGAAATAACAACTTACCCTGAAGTTGATGATGCGACCAACACTGTTGCTATTAATTTTTCTGTCGATCCGGGATCGCGTGGTTATGTCCGTAACATCAATATCTCGGGTAATACAACAACAAAAGATGTGGTGCTACGCCGAGAAATGCGCCAAATGGAAGGGGGGTGGTTATCAAGTGAAAACATTGAAACATCCAAAAAACGTTTAAATCGACTCGGGTTTTTCTCAAAAGTTGATATTAATACCGAAAGAGTCAGTGATGATTTGGTTGATTTAAACCTTAACGTCGAAGAGCAGGCTTCTGGTTCATTTAATGCGGGTATTGGTTATGGTACCGAATCCGGGGTGAGTTTAAATGCAGGAGTGCAGCAGAATAACTTTTTAGGCTCGGGTGATAAAGTTGGCTTTGAAGTGAAAAATAACGATTATGATCTCAGTGCTAACGTTAACTATACGACGCCTTATCTGACTAAAGATGGCGTCAGTGCCGGTGGTCGACTCTTTTACGATAAATTTGACGCCGGTGACGCAAATCTTATTGATTATACTAATACCACTTATGGGTTGCGTTTAAATAGCGGTTTTCCGGTGAATGAAACAAACCGTTTAGGTTTTAGTGTTGGTTGGGAGAGCAACAAGATTTCACGATCAGATGATTATGAGCAATTAAATACATTTTGGGAACTTTATGCCTCAGAAGTAGAGTCCGATGAATCAGCAACTTTTCAAAAAGTTGACCTTTCGGCCAACTGGACAAGAAACAATTTAGATAAAGGACAGTTAGCGACCCAGGGTACTAAGCATACGTTATCAAGTGAAATAACGGTTCCTGGTTCTGATTTACAGTATTTTAAAGTTAATTTTGATATTAGTCATTACCAGCGTATTACCGATTCGGGGGATTGGACGAGTTTGCTAAGGGCCTCTGCAGGATACGGCAATGGTTATGGACAAATTAATGGTAATGATCAGATATTACCTTTCTTTGAAAATTATTATGTTGGCGGCTACCGGACCGTGCGCGGTTTTGCCAGCAATACCATCGGTCCTCGAGCGATGACTATTGACTCTGACACTGGCGCTCTATCATTATCGGATAGTGCGTTTGGCGGTAACGCCAAGTATACCCTGAGTGCCGAAGTGATTTTCCCTGTCCCGTTTTTAGATGAAGCTTATACAAGGCAGGCGCGAACAAGTTTATTTATTGACGCGGGCGAGACATGGAACACGGAATTTGATTATGATTATTACAGTCAGCTGGGTTGTACATCTAATTGTGATTATCTTGCCGATTACTCTAAACCAGGCAGGATTCGAGTCTCAGCAGGGACGCAAGTCACTTGGGTATCACCAATGGGACCTTTAGTATTCACCCTGGCATGGCCTTTAATCGAATACGCAGGAGATGAAACTGAAATATTCTCTTTTAATCTTGGCCAAACGTTCTAAGCATTTATTTCTATCAATTCCACTCATTAAGTGGCGTAATTTTTTCAACAATTTTTCAATTATCAGGAGTAAAAAAATGAAAGGGTTTTTTAAAGTAGTTACATTAGCTGTGGCACTGGTTGCCGTTCCTTATACGCACGCAGCACAGGCTGCACAAAAAATCGCCGTAGTCTACCCGTCAAAAATTATGCAGGAATCTCCGCAACGTGACAAGATCATTAAAAAATTAGAAAAAGAGTTCAAGGGGCGTTATCAAGCTCTGCAGGCATTAGAAGGTCAAATTAAAAAATTAGAAAAAAGCCTTCAACGTGATGCTGAATTATTAGGCAAAGATAAAGTGACCGATATGAAACGTCAGGTTGAGGTTAAAGCCTCTGAGTACCAGTTAAAACGTAAAGCATTTGAAGAGGATAATCGTCGTCGTCAAGGTGAAGAGCAACAAAAAGTATTACTCGTACTGCGTGATGTCATCAATGCTGTCGCAGCGAAAGAAGGTTACGATATTATTCTTAATGGCGAACAAATTGTTTTTTCTAAACCAACTCTTGATATATCAGAACGCGTAATTAAAGAAATCAGCAAAAAGTAGGTTATCAAGCATGATATACAATTTAGGGCAATTAGCAGAACAACTTAATGCGCAATTGGTAGGGGATGCGGAGCTGGAAATAAACCGCCTGGCAACCTTTGAAAAAGCAGAGCAGGGTGACATTACTTTCGTCTCGGATAAAAAATTATTACAAAGATTAAATGAATGTAACGCCAGTGCGATTGTATTACCCAACGCTTTTAAAGAGGACTACCAGGGTAATGCGCTGTTTATGGAGACGCCTTATGTTGGTTATGCATTATTAGCCAGGATTTTTGATACGACGCCAAATCCGCAACCTGCTATTGCCGCCTCGGCACTGATTCATGAAAATGCCACCATAGGTCAGAACGTGACTATTGGCAATAATGTGGTAATTGAAGAGGGAGTGGTGATTGCGGATAATTGTCAAATTATGGGCAATGTTGTCGTTGGGCAGTACAGCAGATTGGGCGAAAAAACCAGAATCTACCCGAATGTCACTATTTACCATCAAACGCACTTGGGTAAGCGCTGCATTATTCACGCCAATACTGTTATCGGGTCGGATGGTTTTGGTAATGCACCCTACCAGGGTACTTGGATTAAAATTCCGCAACTGGGAAAAGTCATTATTGGTGATGATGTTGAAATTGGTGCCTCCACAACTATCGATCGTGGCGCACTATCCGATACTATTATTGCCGATGGGGTAAAAATTGACAATCAATGTCAAATTGCGCATAACGTTTCAATTGGCGCACACACTGCAATAGCAGGTGGCTCAAATATAGCGGGTAGTACCAAGATCGGCCTGCATTGCATTATAGGCGGGTCTGTGGCAATGAACGGCCACATAAAAATTGCAGATAACGTCATTGTGACGGGGAATAGCATGGTAATGCGCAGCATTACCGAGCCGGGTATTTATTCCTCCGGTGTGCCGGTACAAAAAAATAAAGCATGGCGTAAAACAACAGCTTATACATTAAAGATTGATGATCTATTTAAACGTGTGAAAGCACTTGAAAAACAACTACAAGATAAAAATTAAGGAATAATCGTGACCAACGAATTAAATTCACTAGACATCAAAGAGATCATGGATCTTTTACCGCATCGTTACCCATTTTTATTGATCGACCGTGTTCTTGATTATGTACCAAAAGAAAGACTACACGGGATTAAAAATATTTCTTTTAATGAGCCGCAATTTACCGGACACTTTCCGGGAACACCTATTTACCCAGGTGTTATGATCCTTGAATCATTGGCCCAGGCAACCGGTGTACTGGCCTTTGCAACCTTCGGCAAGCCCGCTGAAAATGAGCTGTATTTTCTGGCATCAATGGACAAAGTCCGTTTTAGAAGACCCGTTGTACCGGGTGATGTGTTACATCTAGAAGTCATCTACCTTAAAGATCGCCGTGGCATGGGCAAATTTGAATGTGTTGCAAAAGTGGATGGATTAATCGCCTGTGAAGCGATGATTATGTGTGCAAGAAGGGAGATTTAATGACTGAAAAAATAGGTATGATTCATCCAACCGCGATTGTGCATGAAAACGCCATCATTGGAAAGGATGTCGAAATTGGACCTTATAGCATTATTGGCGATCGCGTTGAAATTGGAGATAACTGCTGGATCGCACCGCATGTTGTCATCAAAGGTCCGACTAAAATGGGGAAAGGCAATAAAATTTTCCAGTTTGCTTCAATCGGAGAAGATTGCCAGGATCTAAAATATAACGGCGAAGAAACTTTCCTGGAGATTGGCGACAATAATGTTTTCCGCGAAAGCTGTACCATTCATCGCGGGACGGCTCAAGATAACGGCACCACGCGCATTGGTAACAATAATCTACTGATGGCTTACGTGCATGTGGCGCATGATTGTGTACTGGGTGATAACATTATTTTATCTAATAATGCTACCCTGGCCGGTCATACTAAGCTGGCTAATAATGTCATCATAGGCGGTCTTTCTGCACTGCATCAATTTACCCGTGTGGGTGAGTTTGCGATGATTGGCGGCTGCTCTGCGGTAAATAAAGACATTCCGCCGTACTTTATGGCGACGGGAAATTATGTGGAAGCGCAAGGTATTAACTCGGTAGGTTTAAAGCGTCATGGTTTTGACAGTAAAGCTATTATGGAAATAAAACGCGCCTATAAAATACTTTGCCGCGAAGGTAATACGCTTGAGCAGGCAAAACTTAAAATAGAAGAAAAATTAGAAGGTTGTCCGGAATTACAGATTTTATACGATTTTATCTGTGAAGACAGCCGCGGCATAGTTCGTTAAGCATTTTGTTATTATATTTAAAATAGGCTCATTAGAGCCTTTTTTTTTAAGAGCGAATTAAGATATGAATAAACCATTAAGAATCGGTTTAATTGCCGGTGAAGCTTCAGGTGACATCCTTGGTGAAGGTTTAATTAAAGCATTAAAAATACATTATCCCGATGCTGTTTTCGAAGGGATAGCCGGACCAAAAATGATTGCTCAGGGTTGTACTGCTTTGCACCCCCTGGAGGCTTTGTCGGTGATGGGATTTGTCGAAGTGCTGGGTAAATTGATCAGTATTTTACGTATTCGCAAGTCTATTATCGAACATTTTATCGCTAACCCGCCGGATATTTTTATCGGCATTGATGCGCCGGATTTTAACCTCACGGTTGAGCTCAAATTAAAACAACATAATATCAAAACGATTCATTATGTGAGCCCTTCTGTGTGGGCATGGAAGCAGTGGCGTATTCATAAAATTGCCAAAGCCACTGATCTGGTGTTAGCTTTTTTGCCCTTCGAAAAAGCTTTCTACGACAAGTTTGATGTACCTTGCCGATTTATCGGCCATACGCTTGCGGATCAATTACCGCTACAACCTGAAAAGCGCCAGGCTCGGCAGCGTTTAGGCCTGCCGGACGAGGCTAAATTACTGGCCATTTTACCCGGTAGCCGAAAAGCCGAAGTTGAAAT